>JABBBW010000173.1 GCA_018607205.1 Opitutales bacterium
ACCTAGTTATGATAAATCGATCTTATTCCACTCTGTTTAGTGCACTCTGTGCATTTTTTGGTTTTGTCTGCTTTATTTATTCTTCCCCAGTTATACCTGAAATAGAGTCCTTAGAAATTTCTGAAGTTTCATTTCAGTCGGAAAAAAACCTTCCCTATCTTTCCAAGCACTACTTATCTACAAAACCAGTAAAGCATGAGGATGGGATAAAACTTGGGGATTTAATGCAGGAATCCTCAAAACCTGAAGCGATCCTCAAAATTGTAGATTCTTTTGTTGCCACCCAGAAAGGGATTAAGGCTGGAAAGACTGATAGTTTTCTCGTGGCGAAAGGGGGCAAGTTGTTGCTCGAATCATACTTTAGAAAAGGCAGGATAAATTATCCGCACTACCAAATGTCTATCACTAAGTCCTACACAACCTTAGCGTTGGGACGGGCGATGCAACTTGGTTATTTGAGTATGAAAGAATTGAACAAACCGATTCATCAATTCCTCAAAGATGTAGAGGTTGATCAATTTGCCACAGGTGCGAGCTCGATTACCCTTCACGATGCACTTTGCATGACTTCTGGAATTCGGATTCCCAAAGATAGAGCGAATGCTCGGTACATCATAAAAAATGCATTAAAAGGACAAGGCCATGCCCAGGCGATTTTCGAAATTACTGAAGCCGTGGATTCGACCAAGGGGCAGTATAAATATCAGTCAGCAGATACAGCCCTGGTTATGCAGGTGATCGAATCTGTTGTGCCTGGTGGAGCAGAGAAATTTATTCGTGAAGAATTGTTTGCTCCCCTGGGTATCGATTTTTATGTCTGGCAAGAAGACCTAAGTGGACTACCCAAAGCAGCCGCTGGTTCGAGCCTACGTTCCAGAGATATGCTCAAGGTTGGACAGCTCGTACTTAACCAAGGTAGATGGAAGGGCGAACAATTCATACCAGCTGATTTTATCGATCGTGCAACCAGTCCATTAGTTAAAACTAAAGGTAATGCCCATTATGGTTATTTTTGGTGGTATGAAAGCTACGAAGTTTCCGGGAAGACATATTTGAGCAAACAGGGAAGGGGAGCGGGTGGACAATTTATTATTATCCTACCCGATATTGAGGTGGTTGCCGTTATTACGTCACACAATAAAGGAATGGGTGGGATGTTGAATCAAGTGTGCACCGCCCTGATTACTGCTTTTTCCAAACAATAATCATGAAAATTAAATTTCTCTTGTTATCCATTTTTGTGGGAAGCCTGGTTTTTGCTGCACCCCAAAAGTTCAATGTCCTTTTTATTTCTGCTGATGATATGAATTGCGATCTGGGTGTCTACGGACACCCGCAGGTGAAAACTCCTAACCTCGACCGTCTGGCCAAGCGGGGTGTAGTTTTCGAACGAGCCTACTGCCAACAGTCTTTGTGTGGTCCCAGTCGGGCAAGTGTAATGACTGGTATGCGACCTGAAGAGATTGGAATTTTGAGTAACAAGAATGACTTGCGTGTAAAAAACCCCAAGGTTGTCACTTTGGGACAGGCATATCGTCAGAATGGATATTTTTCTGCTCGTGCTGGAAAGATCTATCATTATGGCAACCCCTCCATGATTGGTAGTGATGGACATGATGACCCCCAAACCTGGGACGAAAAATACAATCCAATTGGGATCGACCGCTCTCAGCAGGAAAATATTACAAGGTATGGACGCGGGCGGGAAAAAGATAAAAACCTGGGAATCAGTATGGCATGGTGGGATCCTGTCAGCAAAGATCAGGATCATACGGATGGAAAAGTGGCCTCAAAAATTATCGATTTAATCGAACAAAAAAAAGATGAACCATTCTTTTTAGCTGCTGGATTCTTTAATCCGCATTGCCCTTATGTAGCTCCAAAAAAATATTTCGATTTGTATCCGCTTGAAGATATTGAGATGCAAGACCTCGACGAAGCTAAGCGAGACCTCGAAGATGTTCCCAAAATTGCTTTGAATCGAGACCTAAATCATTGGCCTTATTACTTTGCCGATATTTCGGTTGAACAAGCCCGGAAGTGTAAGCAGGCCTACTTTGCTACCCAGTCCTTTGTGGATGCTCAGGTTGGTCGTTTACTGGATGCCCTCGAAGAAAACGACCTTTCAGACAGTACCATTATCGTCTTTTGGTCTGACCATGGTTACTTTCTTGGGGAGAAGGGATTGTGGTACAAGCGCAAAGCATTCGAACGTTCTGTCCGGGTACCTCTCATTATTTCAGTTCCGGGAATGTCCAAGGGTGAAAGATTTTCCAAACCAGTTGAGCTACTTGATCTTTATCCCACACTGATGGATCTCTGCGGGATTTCCACCCCCTCTACATTGTCTGGCAAATCTCTACGCCCGGTTCTTGAAAGTCCACAGAAGAACAAATGGAAAAAGCCGGCCGTTACCTTGGTTTGGTATGGTGAAAGTGCATGGGGATACACCCTTCGTAACGAGCGTTACCGCTACATCGAGTGGATGGAAGGAAAAGAAGGAAAGGAACTCTACGATCATTCAATGGACCCCGAAGAGGTAACCAACCTTGCAGGCAATTCAACATTTTCAGAGATCACTGCCTTGCTCTCAAAACAATTAGAATCTTATGTGCCTCAAGCACCCCACTTTCGGAATCCTTAAGTTCACACAAAGCATTTCCTATATGAAAATATTATTTTATCTATCGCTGACCCTGATTAGTTTTTCTCTCTTTGCAAAAAAAGATGCTCCCAACTTCGTTATCTTTTTGACTGATGATATGGGCTGGGGGGACTTGGGTTGCTATGGACACCCGGAGATCAAGACCCCCAACTTGGATAAGTTTGCATCTCAGGGAACAAAGTTTACTGAGGCTTATTCCGCATGTGCCGTCTGCTCTCCTTCGCGTGCCGCAATCCTGACTGGTCGGACGCCTTTCAGGAATGGGGTATGGCGCTGGGTTCCTCCCCAAAGTCCGATTCATCTACGTGAGTCCGAAATTACCCTTCCTGAACTCCTTAAGAAAAAGGGATACGCTACCTGTCATGTGGGTAAATGGCATCTAAATGGTTATTTTAATCATGCAAAACATCCCCAGCCCGATGATCATGGGTTTGATCATTGGATGGCCACCCAGAATAACGCTCATCCTAATCACAAAAACCCCACAAATTTTGTTTTAAATGGAAAAGATATGGGCAGGTTGAATGGATACTCCGCCCCTCTGGTGGTCGAAGAGGGCATTCGCTGGCTCAAAGATATTAAGGAGCCAGGAAAGCCATTCTTTCTCAATGTCTGGACCCATGAACCTCACTTACCTATCGAGTCCTCTCCAGAGTTCATGAAGCCCTACCTACACCTCAAAGATGAAGGACTTCGACAGCATCACGGGAATATTACTCAAATCGATTATGCCTTTGGCAAGTTGATGGACGCACTGGACAAGATGGACTTAGTGGATGACACCTTTGTGTTTTTTACCTCAGATAATGGACCGGAGGGCAGGGGGAACAAAGGAAGAACCCGAGGTTCAACTGGTGGGCTACGGGAACGTAAACGATCTTCTCACGAGGGTGGTATTCGCGTTCCGGGAATTGCTCGTTGGCCAGGCAGGATTCCGGTCGGAGAAAATAAGGCTCCGATTATCGGTTCTGATTTATTTTCTACTATCCTTGGAATCGTCGATATTCCATTACCCACGGATCGTACAATAGATGGTGCTGATTTCATGCCTCTCTTTTCTGGCGGGAAGATAGATAGAAAGGTTCCGATGTACTGGAGGAATCACCTTGCTGATCCCCAAGTACATGTGGCTCTTAGAAAGGGAGATTGGAAGGTTCTAGCCAATGTTCAATTGGACAAATTCCAATTATATAAGATCGATGAGGACTGGCAGGAAAGGAACGACCTAGCCCAGTCGAAACCACAAAAGCTCGAAGAAATGAGTGCACTGCTGCTTTCCGTGCATAAACAGGTTGCAGAAGAGGGACCAAGCGAATGGTGGAAAAACCAACCAATGAGTAAAAAGTCAAAAAAGAAGTAAGACCTACTTATACTGGGAGCTCGCCTGAGCAAGGTCCTTGCCTATTTCAGTAACAAGTTTTTTTGGACTTATGGCCTTTGCGTGGATCCCCCATGACAATATCCATGATTTAATCTCCACTAGGTCACACACCGTGATTTCAAAATCCACTCCTCCGTCACCCCGCTCTTTTACAACCTGACTTTTATTCCATACTTTTTCACGAATAAAGGGTGCAGCTACTTGGTCAAAAACCACTTTTACCTTAAACTGTTGTTTTCCGAAGAATGCCCCAAAGGCATGTTCTCTT
>JABBBW010000101.1 GCA_018607205.1 Opitutales bacterium
AGTCACAGAATACTTCTTAACGAATGCGTTGCTCTACCCACTGAGCTATCCCGGTTTATATTCCTAATCTATAAAACACACTACGGTATTTAATTAAATTCTGTTATTTAAAACTGAACTTTCACTAAAATTAAATTCCCCTTAAACTGATCAGATGTGACCTACAAATAGTTGGGCATATTCTAAAATGAGGATAAGCAGAGTGAAAAAAAATACTCTTAGGGAAAAGTTTGTCTACAAGTTTTAAAGTCTACATCAACTTACAATCAATAATTGAAGCCCGAATGAGAAACATAAACCATGGAAATGAACCATCCCAAATCCGTAGCAAATTAGTTTAGGGCGAAAAAATAATATTTTTCCAGTACAATTTTGGGGGTATAAGTTTCAATAAAATCGATAATATCTAGTTCCCTGATTGAAAACTGCTACTGAGTAATTCCAGTTTTTTCCTGTTTTGCAAAAGTCTACTCTCCAAAGACTCAAGGGAGTTGGACATATCGCCAAGGTTTTCGGTTCTATTTGTATTTTTATTGACCGTGACTGCTTGAACATCTGAGGGCGTTTCAATAACGCTAATCGTGTCTGCGATATGCTGGGGGAAGTTGTGTGAAGTAGTAATCCTAGTGGCTTCCACTCCATTTCTATTTATCGTGTAGGAGTGGGGTAAGGGAACAGTTTCAGTGCGATCTGTTGAAAATCTCTTAATTTGTCGATAGTTAGCTTTAGCTGCTTTTTGTCCAACTACTTCGGACTTTGTTGTTTTAAAAATTAAAAAATTGTTTGTAGTTGTACGAAATTGAGGGTCCAATAAAAATGAATCTGTACTTCCTTCTAGGGCGTTAAACACGGCAGACTGTTTGGATGCATGAATCATTTCGTCGCCCTGATAAACATCTACATGTTCATCCTCATAGTTCGCACGACCGTTATCTCCAAAACGCAAGAAACCAAATAATTCAACTTGGTTTCCTTCTCCTTCCACTTTGCCAAGTAAATTAATATCAGAGGTAACTTGTACATTTTTTACCAAGCGATCATCATATTTAAGGGAGTTGTTTTTTGAGATATTCGAAAAGCAACTACAGAGTAGAAAAGGCAACAGAGAAAATAGAGTTTTCATAATCTCATCAAATGAGAAAAAAATCTCATTGCCAATCCATTTTTAATAAAAATGTGAAAGAATACATCTTCTTTTACATATCTTAATACATAAAATAGAAAAAAATAATAAAAAGAAAGGGGAAGAGAATAATTTCTACTCTGCCATAATATACCTATCCAATTGAATATTCTCTAAGTGTCGACAATCGTAATGTTAGCAGGCTAATTCTGAGCAAGCTAGAGAATCCAGACTTGCTGAATGGAAGAGCTCAGTACAGGTTTGGTAGAATTGTGCAGATAGAAGAGTATACCTACCAAGAAATTGCCGGGATGATCGATCATGCCTTGCTCCACCCCACCCTAACGGATGAGGAACTTGCTTTTGGTTGCTCCCTTGCCCATCTCTACGAAGTGGCAACAGTCTGTGTAAAGCCATACCATGTTGATCAGGCTGTAAAGAGATTGAAAGCTTCCAGCGTGGAAGTTTGCACGGTAATTGGATTTCCTCATGGAGCAAACCTAAGCGAAGTAAAAAAGTTGGAAACTCAAAGAGCCTGCGAGCAGGGAGCCAGAGAGGTGGATATGGTCATTAATCTAGGAAAAGCAAGAAGTGGAGACTGGGAATATATAGAGGAGGAAATCTCACAAGTTTGCGAAACTGCTAGGCAGGGAAATGCCAAAACCAAAGTTATTTTTGAAAACGATTATTGGAACTCATGCGAACCGGATAGCGACGGAGACAGTATTAAGAAAAAACTCTGCAAGATTTGTGAAACCGTTGGAGCAAACTGGGTAAAAACCTCAACTGGATTTGGATATGTAGCCCAGGCAGATGGGAGCATGGCCACAATGGGGGCGACTGAACACGATATTGCCCTAATGGCTGGCAATTGTTCAAACAAGGTCGAGATCAAAGCAGCCGGTGGCATCAAAAACTTTACTACCCTTTTAAAGATGAAAGATCTTGGAGTAACCAGAATTGGAACATCTTCCACCCGGCTCATTTTGGAGGAGTGCCGGGAATCTTTAAACCTAGACCCCCTCGGGCAAAACATCTTCAAAACAACTCAGGGTTATTAATTCTAAGCTAAATTCTACCTATGATTGCACCCCTCAAACCGAACCAGCCAAAAAATGTGCTAGGAAACGAGCTTATTCCCTGTTGCCTCGAAAATATGACCGGCTGGTATCGAAATGGAAGCTGTCAAACGGATGGGGCGGATCATGGAAGGCATGTGGTGTGTGCCATAATGTCAGAGGAATTCCTTTCCTTCAGCAAAGAAGCTGGCAACGACTTAAGTACGCCTATACCCGAGTATAATTTCCCCGGATTAAAGCCCGGAGATTGCTGGTGCCTTTGTGCCGGACGCTGGCAAGAAGCCTTTGAGGCTGGTATGGCTCCTCAGGTAAAACTCGCAGCCTGTGAAGAATCGGCATTAGAATTAATAAGCCTTAAAGATTTGAAGGCACATGCGATTGCAGATTAATTGTTTCTTCTTCTAGCTTCGAAAACCTTATCTTTTATCTTTAAGTTAGAAGACAAATTCACCCCACTGTACTCGCTTATTCTCGACAATAGCTCGTTACTAAGAAACTGATAAGGAGCCTAACTGATGCCACCAATCGATACCATACACTGGGAAAACATAAGGGACCGCTCCCCCAATTCTCTAGCTGAACTTTATGACGGATTTGCCGGAGCAATGTTTTCTTTGGCATTGGAAGTATTGGGTGATCGTTGGGAAGCCGAAGAAGTAATTCAGGATGTATTTGCCTATGTTTGGAAAAAACCAGAAGCTTTTTCTCCAGCGAAAGGTAAATTTAGCAGTTGGTTACTTGTAATCACCAGAAACCGCAGCATTGATCGTGTCCGCTCGCGGAAACGTAAGGTTGTACGTGGTGAACCAATCGAAGTACTTAGCAACCGGCAAGACCTTGGTTCTAAAGATGGAGCGGAGGAGGCCTCCAAATCCGACGAGCGTTCGTTCTTACAGAGTGCTTTTAAACAATTGCCTGATGAACAAAGAGAAGTGATCGAACTTTCCTACTTTAAAGGACTCAATCACCTCGAAATATCGGAACAATTAAAACTCTCCCTCGGAACCGTAAAATCCCGCATTCGTTTGGGCATGGAAAAACTTAAACGTGCCCTTTCTAATCTACATTCATAAATTTTTTCTCTCCCTAAAATCATGAATATTAAAAAAAGTATAACCCTTTGTTTGCGAAGCTTTATATAACCGCATAGACATAAACACTGATTAGTTTTGGACTCCACTCGCCAACAAGCCATTGACTACCTAACGGGCTCTCTTTCCTCCGAAGAGAGAATCGCATTCGAGTCTAATCTCGAAAACAACGATGCGACCCGTTCACTACTCGCTGAATTAAGCGACGACTGGTCTAGCCTGGCATTGCTCTCACGACCATCTTCGCCCGATCCTGACTTAAGGTCGCGTACATTGATGCTCACCCAAGAACCGCCTGACCTCGCCCCTTTTCTTTGTTCTGATGGGGTGGAAAGATTACGCCAAAACTATTCTAAACCAGCCAGGCGA
Source organism: Opitutales bacterium (assembly GCA_018607205.1). Classification (GTDB taxonomy): domain Bacteria; phylum Verrucomicrobiota; class Verrucomicrobiia; order Opitutales; family Seribacteraceae; genus Chordibacter; species Chordibacter forsetii. The sequence goes on from JABBBW010000101.1 coordinate 3,663, forward strand.
TATCTTGGAGGGGATGGTACTGTGGGTACCTCCGAAGTAAAAGATATTTCATTGAAGGACGGTATTTTTCGTACCTATGAACATTTATTAAGACTCCTTCCAATGGTTAGCGGAGACTCATCAGCAGCCTTTGGAGATTTTTCTGATTTGCAAAAATTTATATGTGACAATTTACCATTGGAAAATGAGTTAGGCAAGTGGACCGACCCATTACTCCCCACACAAGATCCGGTCGCACAATCTCTGCAACGATCTCTTCTTGCGTCCCTCCCTTCCCTTGCTCACTTCACTGATCTTGCGGGCTCAGGAAAAATCAGCCTTAGTGAAGTGAGGCGAATCTTTTATCTCTGTCGCGATCAATTAAAAATTATGCGGGCGTCCTTTCAGGATTTAGACCCGCAACAACTAGCCGAGGACGAACTTGTCCGAGTGCATGGAACACATTTATTGCGACAAAAATGGTCGGGTGCACGCCATTCCTTCTTCAACCAGGCAGGCTTAGCCAGTTGTGGGAATTTCTTTGAAGGCCCGATTAGTGAACGATGTGTGGAATTTGCTGAGTACGACTCCAATCTTTATTGCC
>JABBBW010000126.1 GCA_018607205.1 Opitutales bacterium
ACTTTACCCATGGGTAATTTTATTTTTTCTCTCTGGCCCGCCCGTACAATCACTTCGCGAAATCGTTTACCGTCACAAGTGGGCAAACGAGTTTCTCCACCTGGTTGCAAAGGATGCAAACGAAAGAAGTAAGCGATGGAGAGGGGATCAAAGACTGGACCTGGGATAGAGGTAACCACCGGACTTGAGTCGTTTTGCACATAGCGTGCCTCTCCCCGATCATAATCGTAATCCACTACAATTTCACGCCTGGTACTTCCCTCGCTTTGAGATTTTTCATACCGGAGTGCCCGCGTAAATAAAGGATCTATGGTACTACTTATTTGGGTACGAACTTTGTAAAAAGTATCGGCAAAGGAATTAGTCCGTACTGAAAAACGGATTATTTTGGGTCCATTCATATCGCGAGAATCTTCGAGGAGGACCTCCATTACAGCCGATCCAACAGGGAAGAAACCCCACTTCAGGTCGTATTCCAACCTTTCACCAACCTTAAAGGGTAAAACTGTTTGCTCTAGTTCTCCACCTAAAAGAACTCCTCCTGCACCAAAAATAAGTGCAAGAGTAAACCAGAGGCATCGAATCAAGGTACCTTGACAGGGTCTAATTTCCAAACATCCCGGGCATATTCTCCAATGGTTCGATCAGAAGAAAACTTTCCGGAACCGGCAACATTACGAATTGCCATAGCGGACCACTTTTCCTGATCCAAGTAGGTTTTACCCGCTCTATCCTGAGCGTCGATGTAAGCACGGTAATCTGCAAGTACAAGATACGGATCTCCCCAGTCTAACAATCCCTTACTCAAATCAGCGATCAAGCCCCCCTTACCTGGGCAGAAAAAATCGGAGGACAACCAATCCAGAACGGCTTTTAATTCGCTATCACTTTCGTAATAGGAAAATGGATCATATCCCTCGTGGCGCAATTTCTCAACGCCTTCGACTGATTGGCCAAAAATGAAAATGTTTTCCTCTCCCACTTCTTCGAGGATTTCGACATTGGCACCATCGAGGGTTCCGACAGTAAGTGCACCGTTCAAGGCAAATTTCATATTTCCAGTTCCTGAAGCCTCTTTACCGGCAGTAGAAATTTGCTCGGATAAATCGCGGGCAGGTATGATGCATTCCGCGGCGGAAACTCCATAATTTGGCCAAAAGAAGACCTTGAGCATGTCTTTTATTCTAGGATCGGTATTAATTTTTTGGGCAACCAGGTTGATTGCATGGATAATAACCTTGGCCATATGATATCCTGGTGCCGCTTTGGCGCCAAAAATGAAAACGCGTGGGGGAATTTCCAAATCCGGATTTTGTAAAAGCCTACGGTAAAGAGTAAGGATGTGCAAAAGATTGAGATGCTGTCTTTTATATTCGTGCAATCTTTTGATTTGAACATCAAAGAGGGCATCCGGGTTAATCTCCAAGCCAAACCTTTGCCCGACGGTATGAGCGAGTGTTTGTTTGTTTCGATTTTTAATCGCTCGAAAATCTTCACGGAAAGAGGCAACCTCAGCTTGTTTCTCTAAGCCTCGAAGTAAAGAGGCATCAGTTATCCATTCCGAACCAATGGTAGAGTTGACAAGATCAGCAAGTTCTGGATTGCACCCGATCAACCAGCGCCTGGGAGTAATTCCGTTCGTCTTGTTATTGAAACGATCGGGATACAACTCGGCAAATTCGCGAAGCAATCTCTCCTTTAATAATTTAGTATGCAAGGCAGCAACTCCATTGACTGAATGGCTGCCCACTACTGATAAATGAGCCATACGGATCTGTCCGTCGGCAACGATGGCCATACGGTGCTTTCGACCAGCGTCTCCCGGTGCAATTTTTTCAATTTCCTGATCCAGAAAGCGTCGATTTACCTCCAAAACCAAGTCGTAATGCCTTGGCAAAACTTTGGCAAACAAGCCCTCACTCCAAGTTTCCAAAGCCTCTGGGAGTAAGGTATGATTGGTGTAAGCAAAAGTTCGCCGGACGATATCCCAAGCCTGCTCCCATTGCATTTCTTCCTCGTCCACTAAAATCCTAAGAAGTTCAAGTATAGCAACCGCGGGGTGGGTGTCGTTAAGTTGTACAACCACCTTTTCAGTAAATGACTCCCAGCCCTGATGACTCCTTTGATACCTTGCAATCATATCCCGCAATGAGCAGGAAACGAAAAAATATTGCTGAACCAAGCGAAGCTCTTTGCCACTCTCGGTTTCGTCATTCGGGTAGAGGACTTTGGATATCGTTTCGACCGTTGCTTTTTCACGAACAGCCTCTACATATCCACCCTGATTAAAGATATCCAAGTCAAATTCTTCAGATGCCTTAGATTCCCAAAGCCTTAGAAAATTTACTGTTTTTGCCCCGTATCCGACGATGGCAACATCAAATGGCAAGCCGTCCACTACGCGTGCACCAACCCACCGGGGTCGATAATTCCCACGGTCATCATAGTCGTGCTCCACATGGCCGTAGAGCTTTACTTTTTGAATAAATTGGGGACGGGCAATTTCCCAGGGGTTTCCAAAACGACGCCAATCATCCGGTTTTTCTATTTGCCGCCCGTCTTCAAACTCTTGTTTAAACAATCCATACTGGTAATGAATACCGTATCCGATGGCAGGAAGGTCCATCGTTGCCATGGAATCAAGAAAACAAGCGGCTAAACGACCCAAGCCTCCATTCCCCAACCCCATATCATGTTCCTCCTCACAAAGTTCAGGCAATTCAAAGCCCAATTCGTTTAAAGCCTGATCGAGGGATTCCCTAATGCCTAAATTGCAAAGATTCGCATTTAACAAACGTCCCATCAAGTATTCCAAACTCAGGTAGTGAATACGCCGGGAATCTGCATCCAAGTGAGCTTTTTGGGTCTGAATATATTGTTCCATTATCCTCTCCCTGACTGCAAGGCACACTGCTGCCCATACTTCCTGAGAAGATGCTGCATCCTTGCTGCGGGCAAGGTTGAGTTTGAGTTGTTGAAGAATGGAATCTTTTAATTCCTCAACCAATGAGTGCTCAGAGTTTGAGGAGGTCGATTCGGAAGAAGCTTCTTTTAATTTAGTCATGAATGAAAAAGGGACATAAAGAGATTGGCACGAAGTGTGCCAAAGTAATCTTTTTCAAATAAAAATACGATTCTTTTTCCCTGTAATCGGGAAAAACTAGCTTTATTCGGTCGAGAATTCGTAAACGGATAGATGACGGTAAGTTTCGCCTGGACGAAGCACACAGGATTGCCAACCCGATTCACCCTGATGATTCGGGCTATCTGGATAAAACTGGGGTTCAAGGCATAACCCCGAGCGCAAGGGATAAGGCTGCCCCCCAGAACCAGTCAAAGTTCCGTCCAGGTAGTTACCGCTGTAAAACTGGACTCCAGGTTGATCGGTATACAATTTGAGCACTCTCCCGCTTGAGGGATCTTTCAGAGTTGCCGCATGAGCCAAGCTCTCCTCGGTTGGAGGAACCACCCAAGTGTGGTCGTATCCTTTTCCAACAATTAGTTGTGTATGGTCTCCCTCGATTCGTGTGCCGATCAGTGTGGGATACCTAAAATCAAAAGGGGTGCCACCAACATGTTGAAAAGAAGTGGGGATATTCGTGGAATCCGTGGCTACAATGGAACTACCAGGCAAGGTCAAAAGGTGATCCAGAATGGTTGGGTCGCCCTCCCCCGCAAGGTTGAAGTATGTATGATTGGTCAGGTTTATCACGGTGGCTTTATCAGTAACCGCCTCGATCTCTACACTTAATTTATCATCCTCTGATAAAGAATAAATCACAGTAGTGGCAAGTGATCCCGGGTATCCCTCTTCTCCATCTGGACTGCGATAAGAAAGGCTTACACCAAGACCACTCTCAAGAGGCTTGCCCACCCATACATGTTTATCAAAACCCTTATCTCCCCCGTGAAGATGGTTAGGCCCATTATTGGTGGCTAACTGGTAAACTTCACCATCCAAAGTGAATTTCCCCCCAGCGATTCGATTAGCATAGCGACCAGCGATACATCCGAAATATGGGCTTTTCTCAAGGTAAACCTCAAGGTTTGGAAAACCCAGGGAAACATTCGCTTTTTTTCCGTCCCTGTCCTTTACAATAAGATCGCGAATGGCAGCTCCATATTCAAGAACACTCACTTCCATCCCATTCTCGTTTATCATGCGAAATTCATGGACCTTGGTACCATCGGGCAATATTCCAAATACTCTTTT
>JABBBW010000179.1 GCA_018607205.1 Opitutales bacterium
CCCTGTGGTGGATTTTTGAGGCGGTACCGATTCCGGTGGCCTCTCTCATCCCCCTTGCCTTCTTGCCTATGTTTGGGGTTCTTTCTCCCCAGACCGTGGGCGAGAAGTATGGGCATCCCTTGGTACTTTTGCTCCTCGGTGGGTTCCTTCTCTCAAAAGCCATGGAAAAGAGCGGGGCTCACCGACGCATCGCTATCGCCATGGTCCGTACCTTTCCGGCCAGTGACAAGTTTCTTGTGCTCGGATTCATGGGAGCAACCGCATTTCTTAGCATGTGGATATCCAATACGGCTTGTACGCTGATGATGTTACCGATGGCTCTGGCGGTAATTCAGGGGAGTGAAAATAAAAAACTGACCATCCCTCTTCTGCTCGGTATTGCCTTTGCCGCCAACATAGGGGGAATCGGCACCCCAATTGGCACGCCTCCGAACCTAGTAATGATGGGTGCGTATAAAGACCTCGGTTTTCCTGAACTGTCCTTCTCTGACTGGATGACCTTTGGAATGCCGGTCACCCTAGTGATGACCCTGGTAATCTGGCTCTGGCTGACCCGTAAGGTCTCGGGCAAAGGCGTGGTATCTCTTCCCCATCCGGGAAGTTGGAGCAAACCAGAGATTCGTACCCTGACTATTTTTAGCCTGACTGCCCTGGCATGGATCACCCGTTCGGAGCCGTTTGGCGGATGGAAAACCTGGCTCGACTTACCTCAGGCAAACGATGCCAGCGTGGCCTTTATCGCTGTGATCATTCTCTTTTGCTTGCCCAATGGCGAGAAAAAGGGAGAGCGTTTGCTCGATTGGAAAACCGCCAACCAGATTCCCTGGGGTATGCTCATTCTGGTGGGTGCTGGTCTTTGCCTGGGGGAAGCATTCAAACAGTCCGGCCTGAGCCAATCCATTGCCTCCGCCCTATCCGGAGTGGAGAACCTGCCTACAATTGGCGTGTTAGTCGGAATTTGTTTACTCGTCACTTTCCTCACCGAGATGACCTCCAATACCGCAACCACTAACCTATTGATGCCAATCCTTGGAGCAGCTGCTGTGTCTGCCAATCTCGACCCCAAGCTTTTGATGATCCCTGCCGCCCTTAGTGCAAGCTGTGCCTTCATGCTCCCGGTAGCAACCATACCCAATGCAATCGTTTTTGGCACTGGAAAGATTAGTGTGAAACGGATGGCGACAGAAGGGTTCGTCCTGAATCTTATTGGGGCAGGTGTCGTTACTGGTGTTATTTATTTTCTTCTCTAGAGAACAGAACTTTGCTTATTCCATTTAGAGTGATTTAGGGGCCTGTGGAACCCCTATTAAATGGATGAATATAATAGGGAGATCGATGCCAGAAAAACATCAAATAGAGACCAGCGAACAAGATCAATTCTTGGCCCAGAGAGATATAGATTCTTACGCGGTTTATGAAATCATCCTCACATTTTTCATAAACCCAAAGGGTAAGTTCATTAGCCTGCGTCCCCTCCTCTGCACAGACCATAAAGAGAATGAAATTATTGAGGAAATGAAGGACTAAAGGAATTTCCATTCCACCTGAGCGCATCAAGAAAAAGATAATGATTAACTCAGTCATTACGAAGTACACCAAAATCGCACCGATGTTTTTCATAAAATCAGGATTGCCAAAATGAATGCTGACAAAACAAGCTGTTACCAATACCGGCGCGAACCAGAAAACGGGAACAACTGCTCCGAATTGACGTAACAAAAATCCTTTAAAAAAGACATCTTCCCCGGTGGTTTGAAGAAGGATGCAAACGATCATGGGCAACAACCAATAGCCATGTTCTGTACGGAAACCATTAAATTTAAAAATCGGCTCAAATTCATTCAATCCAGGTATAGGGATCAGGAAAAACAGGAGTTGGATAAGCATTACCAACAAAATTGTTTTTCCAACTAACCCCCAACGGAAAGACTTAATTGGAGCAACCAAGGTCTTAACCGCTCGGCCTTGAATCAAAGAACCGACAATAGCAATCGGCCAGCATAAAAGTCCCACGCAAAGTAACTCCAGCAAAACCAAGGGCGGATCAGTTGCTTGATCTGTTTCCATGAAGAGCCTATACCAAGGGGTACCTGTGAATTTTGAAAATACTTCCAGAAGGTAATCAAATAACTTACTAGCCAAGATAGCCACTGGGATAACCGAAAGAATTGCAAGAATAAGCCATGGCCATTTCCATCGCCCTAGACGTTGGGAAAGAAAGTAGGGAGATTTTTTTAGGGCATTCACATGAAGGGCATACAACTATAACCAAAATTTGTAAGTCAATGAAATTTGGGGAATTAAATTGATCGTAACGCGAATGAACAAAAAAAACTCTATACTAGTTGCCAAAACAAAGTGAGAGTAGTTTTATTTTATGAATGAAAAAGCTCTATGTATTTTCTTTTTTGTTAACTCTTGGAAACCTTGTATTGGCATCTGATCAAAAGCCTAATGTCATTTACATACTCGCGGATGATTTAGGCTATGGTGAGGTGGGCTACAACGGACAAAAAATGATCAAAACGCCCGAGCTCGATACCCTTGCCGTACGGGGAATGCGATTCACCGATCACTATTGTGGCAATGCAGTCTGTGCTCCATCCCGAGCTTCTCTCGTAACCGGCAAACATCCGGGTCATGCTTACGTCCGTGCGAATAGCCCAGGCTATCCAGTAGGACAAACTCCTATCCCCGCTAGTTCCGAAACCATCGGTAAACTCATGAAACGAGCAGGCTATGTAACCGCATGCATTGGAAAATGGGGACTTGGTGGTTTCCATAATTCGGGCAATCCAAACAAGCAAGGTTTTGACTATTTCTATGGCTACACCGATCAACGGAAGGCCCATGAGTACTACCCGGAATACCTCTGGAAAAATGATCAAAAGGTTATGCTCGATAATGCCAACGGAAAGCAAAATGATTACAGCCATGATCTGCTAACCCAAGAAGCCTTTAAATTCGTAAATAACCATCAGGCTACACCGTTCTTTCTCTACCTGGCCTACACTATTCCACATGTAAAGTGGCAAGTACCTGACCTTGGTCAGTATGCGGGAAAAAACTGGCCCGAAAAAATGAAAATTCAGGCGGCAATGGTCACACGTATGGACCGTGATATTGGCCAGTTAAAAAGGCTCCTTGAAAAACTTGGGATTGCGGAAGACACACTCATCCTATTCAACTCCGACAACGGTGCCCATGGCCAAGGAGGAACATTGGATTTCTTCAAAACCTCCGGAGAATTAAAAGGGAAGAAAAGAAGTATGTATGATGGGGGTGTGCGCTCCCCCCAGATTGCCTATTGGCCAAATAAAGTTCCAGCGGGCACAGTAAGTAAGCACATCTCCGCTTTTTGGGACATTTTACCCACCCTATCCGACCTGACCGGTGAACCTTTCAAAGGAAAAACGGACGGGATATCCATGCTACCCACTCTACTGGGCAAGCCAGCAGCTCAAAAAAAACACTCCCACCTGTACTGGGAATTGTATGAAAGTAATAAGCCTAATTGTGCCGTCCGCTACGATAAGTGGAAAGGGGTGGTGCTCGATACCCGAAAAGGATTAAAGATCGAACTCTATGATCTCTCAACCGATCAAGGTGAGTTAAAAAATGTCGCCAAGAATCATCCAGCCATTGTAAGTAAAATTGAACAAATGATGAGAGAGTCTCACATACAAAATCCTTTTTGGGACAAGGCGAATAAACCATTATTTAATGCTCAAGCCGCAAAAACTGCAACCGGGCTCTAAAGGATACTCCACCTATACTTATGCGTACTATTGCCCTAGTCACCTACTTACTTTATTCGCTCCACCTGTTCGGCCAGGACGAATCGAATAAACCAAACATCATACTTTTCCTCGTCGATGACATGGGGCTAATGGACACCTCCGTTCCCATGCTGGCGGACAAGGATGGCAAGCCGCAGAAACATCCCCTTAATAGCTTTTACCGAACCCCAAACATGGAGCGTCTGGCTAAGCAGGGTGTGAGGTTTTCCCAGTTTTATGCCCAGTCCGTTTGCTCTCCTTCAAGAGTTTCCCTGATGACTGGGCAGAACTCGGCCAGGCACCGGGTGACCCAATGGATTAATCCGGAAACCAAAAATGCAGGTCCAGCAGATTGGAACTGGAAAGGACTGACGAGCAAAGATGTCACCCTCCCCGCCCTTCTCAAAAAGAATGG
>JABBBW010000133.1 GCA_018607205.1 Opitutales bacterium
AGGCTCGAGGGCATTAGGGGAGTAGGGAAGAGGTGGTAGTGTGTAAGGCATTTAAAAAATGTTGTTCGAATTTAATTCAATTAACCAATTCTCCAATAAATTCGCAAACAGGTTTTAGGTCAAGTTGAGACTTGCTGGCGTCTAAGTTGAAAAAAGGCCTGGATTATCGCTTCGCAGGGCTCACGCAAAATCCCAGAATAAACTTTTGGTTTATGGTTCGATCGTTCTAATTGGTGTAAACTGGTCGCTCCGCCCAGGCACCCCATCTTCGAATCCTCTAGTCCAAAAAAGACTTTTCCAATACGAGCACTTATAGTCGCTCCTGAACACATCGGGCATGGCTCCTTGGTTACGTATAAATCGCATTCGTTGAGCCTCCAATCACCAAGTTTTTTGGCTGCCATGGTAATGGCAATCATTTCGGCGTGTGCAGTAGGGTCGGTTTGGTTTCGAGTTTGATTGTGAGCCGATGAAATAATTTCTTCCTTGTGCACGATGACCGCGCCAACGGGAACTTCGTCAGCGTTCCATGCATCTATGCTTAAGTTAAAAGCTTGAGCCATGAAATATTCGGCATCCCTATTTAGTGCAGAGGGATGAATTTTAGCAAATGGGCAGAGAGGCATGAAAGGCTCGGTTTAGTCAAAATTAATGGTTTTTATCAGGGTTTGTCGGAGTTTGTACCAAGATGTTCTAAGCTTGTATGACAAGAGGCAACTTGTTTTAATACTCTTCATATGCCTAATCAAGATGTAGTAGAAGTCGAAGGGAAAATAACCGCGGTCCTTCCCAGTACAATGTTTCGCGCCGAGTTGAAGAATGGTCACAAAGTGCTTGCCCATATTTCCGGTAAATTGCGGAAACACTTCATCAAAATTACTGTGGGTGACATTGTTAAAATGGAAATGAGTCCCAATGACTTAGAAAAAGCCCGAATCGTATATCGCCTGAAAAATGCTGAGGTTAATCGGAATGCACCCATTCGTAGTTTCGGTCCCCGAGCAAAGCGCAGAAAATAACCTCATCGATCATTGCCATGAATATTGTTGAATCTATCGGAAGAACCCCCCTCGTCGAGCTAGTTAAATGTGGTGCATCCTTGGATGCCAAGTTATTCTTGAAGTCTGAATTTTTTAACCCTTCCGCTAGTGTGAAGGATCGTATTGGGGCATCCATGATTGAGGCGGCAGAAAAGGATGGCACATTAAAGTCAGACAGTGTTGTTATTGAACCTACCTCAGGTAATACGGGCATTGCCTTGGCCTTTGTCTGTGCAGCTAAAGGTTACAAATGTATACTAACTATGCCTGAGTCTATGTCCAAAGAGCGTCGTATTCTTCTGCGCCTACTTGGAGCTGAAATCGTACTTACCCCAGCCCTCAAAGGGATGGGAGGGGCAATAGCTAAGGCCAACCAGTTGCTTGAGGCACATGGAGAAAAAGGGTTTATGCCCCAGCAATTTAATAATCCGGCTAATCCGGCAATTCATCGCATTACAACAGCCGAGGAAATTTGGTCTGGTTTAGAGGGTAAGGTCGATTGTTTGGTCGCAGGCGTTGGGACGGGAGGTACCATAACCGGAGTATCTGAAGTCATTAAGCAAAGAAACCCAGATATGCTAACTGTTGCGGTTGAACCTTCTGAGAGCCCAGTGATAACTCAAACTAGAAACGGGGAGGAACTGAAACCCGGTCCTCACAAAATCCAGGGCATCGGTGCTGGTTTTGTTCCCAAAAATTTAAACTTGGACATTGTGGACGAAGTTGAGCTTGTATCGAGTGAAGAAGCTTTTGATATGGCTCGAAAAGTTAGCCTTGAAGAAGGCATCCTCGCCGGAATTTCTACCGGAGCCACCATAACTGCGGCATTGAGAATTGCGCGTAGACCTGAAATGGCGGGTAAAAACATTGTAGTCATAGGTGCGAGTTGTGGCGAACGTTACTTGAGTACTCCACTCGCCGCAAAAGCAGTTGAGGAAGTCATGGATGCCGTTGCCGAAGAGGTTTAAAACTTTTCTGGTCTTTGTATTCTATCTCTAAGAACAAAGGTAATAAGGGGGTAAAGATTGCTCCTGTTTGATTCCTGCTATCTCACATCATTTTAACTGGTGAGGGCATTAGTTCGAAGAGTCCGAAATGCGAGAGTCTTGGTCTCGGAAAAGAAAGTAGGGTCCATCCAAGATGGGCTTTTAATATACATGGGTGTTCATACTGATGATCAAAATGAAGATCTTTCCTGGATTATAAAAAAGATTCTCGGTTTAAGGATTTTTGAAGATGGAGAGGGACGAATGAATCGATCAATTAATCCTCAACAAGGCATTCTTTTAATTAGTCAATTTACCTTGTTTGGGAATCTTCGCAAAGGGTACCGTCCATCTTTTAATCAGGCGGCTAACCCGATTACAGGTAAAATGATGTATGAACAAGGGCTTGCCCAAATAAAAGAACATTTCGAAGGGGATGTTCAATCGGGAGTTTTTGGAGCAAATATGCAAATTCATGCGGTAGATGATGGACCAGTCACGATATGGATCGATTCTAAAAATCGGAGCTATTAAAATTGAGTAAACTCCAGCCCGTCAAAAGCGAATTTTTTCTAAGTGATGTAAAAAAAGTTGCCCGTGAACTTTTGGGTACGACTTTGTGCATCCGCCAAAAATGTGGCTCGATTTTTCGTTCCGTCATAAATGAAACTGAAGCTTACGATGGTGAGAAAGACCTGGCCTGCCATGCAAGTAAGGGTAGAACAGTCCGTACCTCAGTTATGTACGAGATGGGTGGGGTCTGCTATGTCTACCTTTGTTATGGTATGCACAGGATGCTAAATGTAGTAACCTGTGAAGAGGGCTACCCTGCAGCGGTCCTTATTCGAGGAACGGAAGATTTTAAAGGCCCGGGGCGATTAACTAAAGGCCTCGGCGTGACGGGTTCATTTAACGGTAAGAATTTGCATCCCCAAAATTCACTTTGGATCGAGGAATCTGAAGTGAAACCTCAGCAGATTTTTGCTGGCCCTCGAATTGGCGTTGATTATGCGGGCCCTGAGTGGAGTCAAAAGCCATATCGTTTTTGGTTTTCAAATTGTCGTGGTATTGTCTAACTTAGAATAAATGGATATCAGATTTTTGATTTCAGTTACCGTATTTTCCTTAAGCTTGGGAGCGTGCGGCTATAAAAAACAAGAAGCTTCCAATACTAGCAGAGCGGCAATTTATGATGCTTGGGATGCCCGTTATGTTTATGAGATGCAAACCCGAAGAATGATACCCCTCCATCAAGGTCGTGAAGTTGGAAGAATCTGGGGTCGGGATGAAAAGGGTAAAATTAATTATGCCTCTTATGCCCGCTCTGACGATAAGGTAGTAGAAGATCTTTATGCTATTCATACTAACCGTCTAGACAGGATAAGGGATAAGAAATGGGAAAATGCGAAGAGTGAGAGAATTAATTTTGTCAAAAATCAGTTAGATGTTTTAGAGGAAGAAGAAAATGCACCTTTGATTGAAGTGCCAATCGAGGATGAAGAGGAAGAGTTTTTACCTCCAGCTTTCATGCCGCAGGGAATCGATATTAATAGTGGGGATAATATGCCCACTGAAACTACTCAGGAGGATGCCCCACCTGGGTTTCTGTTTGCTCCTCTACCCTAAATTATGTGCGGATGAGTAAAATAACTATTTTTTTACAGGCATTTGCTGTAATTGCCAGCTTGGCGGGAATAATATTAACTTTTTCCGTGGTTTCCGAATACGATCAAGACCTCAATAGTATAGCTTTACAAAATCTAAAAATCAAAGAAGCCGAAAAAAACTTAGCCGAGCTTCGCGATAAGTATGCTTCTGATCAACTGCGTCAAAAGAATCGAAACCTTGATTTATCGGAGGAAATTGCTGAATTAAAAAAAGCGTCGGACGAAATCGATGTGAAATTAGCCCGTACCAAGGAGGAAATCGAGGAGGTCGAAAATTCACTCACTGATACAATTGCTGACAAGGATGCAACTAAGCAAAAGCAATTCGACTCTGCGACTGCTGTGAAGGTAGTTCAGAGTAAAATTGAAAACCTTCGAGGTGAACTCCAGAGGATCAGGCAACAGGTCGATGCGAAGAGGTTTGAAATTGGGGATTTCGAAAA
>JABBBW010000006.1 GCA_018607205.1 Opitutales bacterium
GAAAATGATGATTTGAAATCGGCTTTACTCGAGAATACTCAATCTGTTGATGTTACCGTAGAAGCTTTGCAGCAAGAATTGGCTAATGCAAAAAATCAGCTGAAGAAACTTGAGGAAGGTGAAGTTTCAGATAACGAAACTTTAGCCCTTAAAGATTTGAATAGGCAATTAACATCAAAAAATGATGAGCTACGAGACCAGCTAGAGATTAAGAGTGAAGATCCATCTATGATCGAAAAAGCTATGGACTTAGAAATGAAGTTAGAAATGGCTCTAGCGAAGATCGAACAAATGGACGGTCAGTTTAAATCTGCTGATAGCCCTAAACTTGCCTTACTTGAAAATGAGCTAGATCAGGCCAACTTAACAATCAATGAATTAAATCAGCAAATTGAATCAATGATATCAAGGCAAGCTGAAGCCGAGCTTAATCTAGCTATGATTGAAAATTCGGCTACTCCCGACTCAAGCTCGGTTATGTCATCCGATGAAAAAGAGGCATTCGCCAGTGAAATTAATGCTCTAAGGGAAGAACTAAAAAAGGCAAAGGAGAGCACTGTATCTAGTTCTCGCTCTCCTGAAATGGAAGCATTACAAGACGAATTACGGCAAGCAGTTGCTGAAAGCTTTGAATTACAGATGGAGCTTGAACAAACCCAAGCGCGTATTAAACAGATGGAAGAAGTTGCATCCCTAGATCCATCTCTAGAAACCATTGATGAAATTTCTCGGAAAGCAAACGAAGCTCAGGAAAATGCACAAGCTCGTATTGACGAATTATCCAATGCGCTGAGAAACTCAGAATTACTGAGATCAGAGACCGAGGATTTGGTCACGGCATTGGAACGAAAAGCTTCACAATCAAGCGATATTTCAAATGATCCAAGGTTTATTGATTTACAGCAAGAAATGCTAGCTTTGCAAAATGATCTCATCAGCATACAAGAGATGGCGGATCCGCGAGTTAAGGAACTTGAGGATAAACTTCAAAACAGCCGGGATGAGGGTGCACGTTTAAATGATGAACTATTGGGGATAATGAACGAATTTTCGTCTCTTGAAAATAATCTAGACACCCTTGAATCTGAAAATAGGAGATTGAGAGATGTTTCCTTAACCAATGCAAGGATGCAAGCAGATGAAGCTGGTGAAAGTATGCAAAATCAAATTAACGGTTTAACCCGTGAAAATACGAACTTAACCAGCCAGATAAATGAAAAAGATTCTCGTATACAGGGTTTAAGGGATGAAATGTCAAAACTCGCTGCCAAAAAACCTGACGGATTTTCTCGAAATCAAATTTTACAACTCCAGGTCCAACTGCAGGAAGCAGAAGATGCAAATAGCCAAGCAAAACTAGAGACTCAGAGAGTGCGTGAGGAATTAGCTTTTGCCAACAGGAACTTGGCATCTTTGCAATCTAGAATGCGTGATTTCGAGAATGGCGGAATCCAAAGAAATTCTCAGATTGATTCCTCTCAACTTGCGGAGATTGAGGAATTAAGATCTCAGAACAATTTGCTAAAAGAACAACTTGCATCAACAAGCAACTTGCCTTCTCAAAATGATTTTGAAAATAGAATTAGTGATCTGAATCAGAGAAACTTGACATTAACCGTTGAGCTTGATCAAGAACGAATCATCATCGACGACCTCAAAAACGAGTTATCAGATGCCCGCTCCATTAAGCAGGAAGTCCTTGAGCGTGGTAAATCTTCCAAGATCAAGGTAGATTTATTAAATGATGAATTATCTGATGCGAAAACCCGTGTTAATTCTCTTGAAAAAGCTCTAGTTGCTGCTCGCGAGGCGATCAGGGTTTTACAAGGTGGTGGTAATCAAGGGTCTATGATTCAAGTTTCAAACCCAAGTAATTTTTCCAACAACATTAGAACTTCAAGAATGAATACGAGATCCCCATCTTCATACTCTTCACGCCGACGGGATTCTTTGCCTGAATACGCACCAATTCGTCCAAGAAACATCCTTCAATCATCGAGTAATCCTGTATCAGTTAGGAACGAGGAGGGCGGGAATGCGAATTTACAAATCCAAGCAAAAGTTCAATTTTTAGATAACAAAGTAAGACCTGCCGGTTTTACTGAGTTTTTTCTAGTTGATAGAAAATTATCAGAGATTCTTACTGCGGAGGGAATTAAGCCTCCCACTCAGGATGGTATACAAACTCATGCCGAGTACTGGGCTCGATCAGTTCAACGAGGTTATCAATTTCCTGGAATTGCCGCAAAGATAAGAAATGCATTAGCCCGTTCAAGCCTTAGAAGGATAAAAACTAATTCGTTGGGAGTTGGAAATGTGGATGATCTTTCTGATGGAAATTTCTTTATTGTTGGTGCATCGACCCTTGGGCAGGTTGGTGTGGTTTGGTCTAAACCTGTGAATTTGAACAATGGAGACAATGTTATAAACCTGGATCTTAACGACGCGGCTTGGGCCCAATAAATTCATCCTCTTTTATTAATCCGATCGATTGCTCGTATTACTCTTAAAGCTTCAAACCTTTAAATATATAAATTTAAATACTCCTTAGTTGAGTATACTTGATAATTACAATTGGATAGGCAGGTATGATTTTACCCTCTCTAATACCTGTAATGACCCTAAAAGGTGTCGTTCTTTTCCCAGAAGCCATGCTTCCTCTACGCATTTTTGAGAATAGGTATCAAAAAATGCTTCAAGATATTTTAAAATCTGAAAGAATGTTTGCAGTCTTCGCTGAGCGTGAGATCTCGTCTCCAGACGAGGAATTAAATGAACCGCCTTTTGAAGTTGGTACCATTGGTTTGGTTCGCGTTTCCAAGCAGAATCCTGATGGCACCTCTTTTGTGATGTTACAGGGGGTTTCAAGGATTCGAGCTAGGTCAATTGTACAGGAATCTCCCTATCGCATTCTTGAAACTGAAGCTTTAAGCACTATCAAAGTTGCTGAAAAACTGGAAATACGGGAAAGAATATTTGATGCCCTGGTGCAAAATCATAAACTTGGTGGCGATGTTACCCAAGATGTCTTAGATTATCTTTCTACGCTTGAGGATGATATTGCTTTTGTAGACCTGGCTGCCTTTACTTTATGTAAAAGTACGGTACGAAAGCAGGCAATGTTAGAAGTGCAGCGGCTTCATAAAAGAGCTGAGATGTTATTCGATGATATCATGCAGGATAATTTACAACTTTCTTTACGGGGTAAATGTACGGATGAAAATCAAGACGCTGAGAATGATAGAAACTAACCTGATACTAATACTGAATGACAAATAAACTATCTAGTCTGGAAGCAAGTCGTCGAGAAAATCATTTCAAACGTATAATTCGTTATCGGTCGATCTTCGGTTGGGTATTTTCTGGGGTTGGATTTGTGCTTTTTATTGTTGGTTTGAAAAACCTGCAAAATCCTCTGGTCTTAATTAATGGACTCCTTTTCTTCGGTTATGGACTCTTCATGGTATGGCAGACCAAAAAAGCAAAAGAAAAGATGGATGCTAATCTTTAAATGTAAGTCAATCCTCCCAAGCATGGGGGTGGAGTTTTGATGGTTCCAGGTCTTCATTTTCACTATAATAGACTGCCATCCGCAAATAAGGTAACCTCCATTCTGGAGTATCTATTTTTCTTTTTTTAATTTCTTCAAATAGAGATTCTGGAGCCCTGCCTTGAAGTTCATATAGTTCCTTAACCCCTATATCAATAAGGTCTCGGGCAACCCGGACATCCATTCGGGGTATACGCATCATCGGAGAAGCCATTGCTTCCTTGTCGATTTTTTTCTTTTTCTTCTTACCGGCATTTTGCGAGTTTCTACCAAGCAGTGCGTCTAGAGGAATAATGTCTTCAATAGCCATGTTTATTTATAAAATGAATAGCAAAGGAAGAGAAATTAGCAAAGCTATATGCTATTAGTTACCTTGATAAAAGAGACCCTAAAACTAGGCGCCTGAAGCACTTAAGTATCAATGCTGGAATAGGTTATCCGCAGTAGTGAGCTTTTAAAGCTTTAGGACGGGTTCAATTTACACCGGATTAACGGATATACTGAAACGAAAAATTTTCGGTGGTGGCGAAACCCAGAATCGAACTGGGGACACAAGGATTTTCAGTCCTCTG
>JABBBW010000198.1 GCA_018607205.1 Opitutales bacterium
TGAAGTGCCCAAAGTGAACCGTGGAAAAAAGGTAAAAGACTGGTCTCAACGCCTCGCAGATGCCCTCGATTTGGATCATGTTCATGTCGGTACCGTTTCATCCGCGGGTCATAAGTCTCCCAAGTGGGGAGACCCAACCGGCAATTATGGCGGTAAGTTCAAATCCATTATTAGTCGAACCCCACTTAGCGGAGGCATGGATATCTCGGTGGAAGGAAGCGGTTGGAAACGGGCCAGTGCGGTGCGTGCCGAAACAGAAATCGGGGGAAGAAAGCTCGCTTTGTATTCCCTCCATCTTCCTGGATTTGCACACCATAATAAAGCACCCACCTCATCCTCTGCCTGGGAAGGATCCAAACATAAAGCCCTCGCAGATCATATAAATGCGGAAAAGGAATCCTATGATGTAATCGTCGGGGGAGATTTTAATGAATGGACCGAGGGACTGGTCATGCAATCCATGTTGAAGGAGACCAAGATGAAAAATTCGACCAAGGGAAAGTCCATCGACCATATTCTCTACAGTACCAAAAATAAGATGAAACTTTTGCAAACCGGTAGAGACTGGGGACCCAAAAATCAAAACAAGGACAATGTAAAATCGAACGGATGTTTATCCGACCACCCATGGGTGTGGTGTGAGTTGGAAATTCCACGCTAGGTCTGTTTTTAAAAAGAGACTTTCTAATATTCGACCTTACTGTGCTGATTTGTAACTCAAGGAACTGGAAAGAATGAAACTAAGGATGAACTTATGAAAAAAACGCCTATTATCATTGCGATAACCCTATCTGGATTGCTGGCTGTTAGCTCCCTGTTCTCAGCCAATTCAAATGGATCCATTTCCGTGCGGGTAGCCGCGTACAATGTGGAGTATGGCAAAAATGCTTCTCCTGAGGAAATTGGCAGAATGTTCAAACCCTACAACTTGGACATCATCGGGTTTAACGAAGTTCCGGATGGGGACTGGACCGCTCGCGTGGGAAAGGTTCTCGGGATGAAGTACACTTATGTGGGCAAAATTTCATCCGCCAACCACAAGGACAAATACAAATCCATCCTCAGTCGGACACCCCTGCAAAGCACAATTGAGCATGAACTCACTGTTAAGCGTAAGCGTTCCTGGAACCCAGCATCCGCGGTCCAGGTAGTCACACAAATAAACGGCATTTCAATTTCTTTTTATTCCCTCCATATCTGCCGTTCGACAGACAGTCATAATACGGGCCATGCCTACCGGTTGGCCAATGAGATTCTACCCAAAGATAAAACCGACCGGATCATTGTGCTCGGAGATTTTAATAACGAGATGGGAGATCATGCTCTTAAGAAAATTGAGCAAGCAGGCATGCGGGCAACATGGAGGGATCTCAAAATAGATGTTTCCAAAGAATTTACTTACAATGCACTGGATCCCACAAAGAACAGCGGAGTGATTGATCATATTTTTTACAGCACCAAGTCCAAAGCCGAGGTGACGGAAGGTGGAATCATTGAATTAAAGAAAGCCTTGTCGGACCACAAACCGGTGTGGGCGGAGATCGTATTTGAATAAAAATGTTTCTTGCGAAGCCCTTAGTTATTGCGGTTCTCAGTGGTCTTATCTGGGGAACTGTGGCTTATTGTTTACTTTCCAATGAATCTACTTGGGGACGAGTTTCTGACTTCAGTTGGTTGTCTTTTATACTCAGCCCAGTGGTTGGTGTGTTAGTTTATTATTGTTCTTATTGGATATTCTACCAAAGGCTTTATTTACGAATTTTTTGGTCTATCCTTATGCTTTATTTTTCTACCGGATTGCTTGCATTATTTTTAGGGATAGCAGATTTCTTTCACCCGCTTCGTTCCGAGACTGAAACTTGGTTCAGCCTCACTGAAGTACCTCTGTCTTTTTGGTGGGGAATCACCTTTACTCCATTCCTTTGGACTCTTTTTTTATTCGCATTTGGTAATCAGGAACTGATCAGATACTTGGTAAAAAAGAGCACAGTTTAAAAACAATCCTCCAAAACACCCAACATGCCCATCACCCTCACACCTATTACTCGCCGAAACTTTATCAGAGGTTCCCTAGCTCTTGGTGGTAGTGCATGGATCAAATCACATGCGATGGCCAGGCAACCAACCTTTGACCCCAACCGGGTTGCATTGCTTGCGGATACGCACATAAGTGCCAACCCCAAACAGTCTTACCCGGGCACTAAATGGCCAGGTACTCCGGTCAAGGAAGAGGAGCATGAATGGGTAAATATGGCGGATTGCCTTACTCAATCAGCCAGGGAAGTGATCGCCCTCAATCCGAGGCCAGCCAACTTAATCATAAATGGCGATTGTGCCCTAAGTCGGGGCACAGAGGCAGAGTACAAAGAATTCCTCCGTCTTGTTGAACCGATCCGTACAGCGGGCATTACGATTCACATAACCATTGGGAATCATGACACCCGGGAAAAACTCTGGAAACTTCTCCCTTTTCTCAAGAAGGAACAAGTGGGTATCCATGCGGATGTATTGGAACTTCCCCATGTCAACCTCATCCTGCTGGACTCCGGGAGAAGAGGAACCATGGAGGACAAACAGTTGGACTGGCTGGCTCAACAACTTGACCAACGCAAAGATAAGCCCGCACTTGTATTTGCACACTACAACCCATTGCCCACTCGCGGAATACGCCCAATCAGAGGAATGAAAAATGGTAAAGCTCTTCTAAAACTGATTGCCATGCGAAAGCATGCCAAGGCCTTTTTCCATGGGCATACTCATGAGTGGCAACAAAGTGTGGAGGGCTCTATCCATATCATCGCACAACCGCCAGTGAGTTATTATTTTGGAAAAGGCCATGCCCATGGGTGGGTGGATATGAACCTAAATGAAACAACAGCCGATCTTGAGCTGCGATGCATAGACCCCGTGCAAAAGCAGCACGGGGAAAAAAAGCAGATCTCTCTAAAGAGCTAGTTGAAGAGAAAATCCAACTAGGCAAACTTGTCGTAGGCCACGACCCGGTCATCGGCCAAACGGTCGCCTCGCTCCCATCCAGGTTGGGTTTCTTTACCCACCGGAATCATAAAACTTAGGGCGTAGCCTTCGGGGAGGTTGATCAATTTAGAAACTTTTTCCCCATCAAAACCGATCATGGGGCAACTATCGTAGCCCATATCATGGGCGGCAAGCATCAGAGTCATCCCTGCAAGTGCGGAGGAACGAATGGCTTCGTCTCGGATTAGGCGATCATTTCCCTCATAGAAGGTACGAATCATCGGTCCGAGCATATCTTGCACTTCTTTTGGGGCATGCCCCCAGTACTTCTTTGGGTCTTCGAGATGTGCATTTAAGTCGGAACAAAGGATGAAGAGTACGCTGGCATCGGTTACATGGGCCTGATCCCAGGCTTCCGCCCGAATTTGTTGGCGCAGTTCAGGATCGCGAACCACAAGCAGTCGGTAGTTTTGCATGTTAAAGGAAGACGGGGCGAGCTTGGTCAAACGAATGAGTTCGGCAAGGTCTTCCTCTGGCATTACATGATCCGGGTCGTAGTTTTTAACGGACCGGCGGGATTCGATGGCTTCGGATACTTTCATCAGGAAAAAGCAGTGGGTTTGAATTAATTCACAAAGGAGACCAATTGGTTCTCCCGAATCTTTTTCTTTATGGTTTTACCATCCACTTTGTATTCCAGGTCTAAGGTTTTGACCACGCCACCAGCTGGGTCTTTACCTGCCAATTGGTTGGTCATTTCGAATTCATAGCTCATGGAATCGACTTTCTTTTGAAGGGCGGATTTCAGATCTATTTGCTTCTTAGGATTTCCTTCCTGACCATAAACTGCTCGAACAATCTCGATTGCCAGCTGTTTAATCGGCCTAAAGATTTTGTGTTTCCGGTCCCCAGTGGACACGAAGTAAGCAAATAAGTCCTTCAATTCCTCCGCATTCATCGAGTTGATTAACCCACCAGGCATCATCGAAAGTTTTGAACCTTTCTTGGATGCAACCTTGGATTTTTCAACCTTCGTCAGGGTTAGGGGTTGCAGGCCCGATTGCACAAGCGAGTAGTAACCATCTTCTTCGGATACAATTTTACCAATCATCAAAGAACCGTCCTTCATGG
>JABBBW010000139.1 GCA_018607205.1 Opitutales bacterium
GTAGAAGCCCGCGTAGCCGCCTACTACACCTTTCCCGATAAACCTGGCAAACATCCAGCATTCGTATGGACACATGGTGGTGGGCAGAGAGCTGAAAAAGATCGGGGGATCTACTTCGCTAAGCAGGGATACGCCGTGATCGATATTAATTGGCTCGGCCGATCGATGGAGAAAGGGGTCAAAGAAAATACCGACTGGGGAAAAGTCGATCCGACCTTGGGTCCAAGGTTTTACCCTAAGGCATTAAGACAGCAGTGGAAAAGAACCTTGATACCAGACGAATATTCAATTGATCCAGTTCCAAGCCCGAGAAATTCCAATTGGTTTCTCTTAGCTGTTGCAGGGAAAAGAGGGATTACTTTTTTGGAGCAACAGCCAGAAGTCGACGCAAACCGCATCGGCTTTGCTGGTTTTTCCATGGGTGGAGTGATTACCGCAATGAATGCAATCGATCCTAGGTTAAAAGCAGTTGTGCCCTTTGTGGGAGGCTCAGGCTTTAATCATCAAGACCTCCCCGAAATCGAGGGGAGTAGCCAGCGTGCTCATTATAAAAATATCGAACTTTACCGGACAACCGTTGATGTGAGTAGTTATTGGCCCCGAGTTCAATGCCCGGTTGCTTTTCTCACTTCTTCCAACGATTTCCACTCACCTTATGAACGTATCCAAAAGTGTATGAATTTACTGTCCCATAAAAACTATCGAATCTCTGCAAACATGCACAGAAACCACGGTCCTGATCCAGAACAATGGGTACTGCTTAATCTGTGGTTTGATCGATACCTCAAGGGCAAACAAGTTAACATCCCTCCAACTCCCTCATCTTTATTGGAAATTAAGAAGGATACAGCACACTTTTCCGCCTACCCTCAACAAACTGATCATTTAATAGATGTCGAAATTTATTACAGTTACGACCCAAACGCACGCACTCGTTTTTGGAAGAGCGCAAATGCAATTAAGGAACACGAAAAATGGTCCGCACAATTTCCTATTTATCCCAAACTCCCATTGTATGCCTTTGCTCTATGCAGGTATAACATGATACAGAACATCCCCCTTCAAAGAGGGGAATCTAAAACTTTTACTCTTAACTCGGTTGAACAAATCTACGAACCACCGGAAATTGACCTATCTTCTTATTCTTTAATACCCAAAACACGACAGGTTGATAATTTTTCCTCCGGAGTAAAGGATTGGGCCATCAGAGAAAACGGTAAACGTTTGGAGACTTATAAATTTCAGGACCCCTCGCTTGACCTTTCGAATGAGTTAGACCTTACCCTGGGCATTGACCCTCAAGGTAAAGAACTGATGGTTAGCCTAAAAACAAGTAGCAGTTTTGTATCCAAGGGAGAAGGTATGGGGAAATTTCAAGCAAATAGGAAGGTCGATGGAAAGGGCGAAAGAAAGGTCATCTTCAAGCGAAAGGATTTTACCGATAAGAAAGAAGGGCAAATTGCATGGTCAAAAATTGGAAATTTTTCCATTGCGATAATCGACCTTAAAGCAAAACACCCCATCAATCTTGCCGATATGGGACCGCCACGCCACCTCAAGTATATTGAGATGATTTCTATCGATTGATCATTAGGGGGGAGGCCAATGATGATCTTTTTTTCAGTACCTTAACTATTTTCAGGATAGCCAATTGACTATCTGTTTTTTAGACCTAGTAGCATGAGACACCAACCGATTGACCCCCAGTTATTTTCCAAAAACAGAGAGAGGTTAATCAATTCCCTACCAATAAATTGCCTGGCTATTCTCAATGCTAACGACCTGATGCCAAGTAATGCCGATGGTACCCTGCCCTACCACCCCAATTCTGACCTCTTTTATCTTTCAGGCATTGAGCAGGAAGAGTCCATTCTTGTCATTCAACCTGGTGCTGAAAAGCCAAGAGACCGAGCTCACCTTTTTCTCCGTAAACCCAATCCAAAACTCACTCTTTGGGAGGGCTACAAGCTTAGTAAAGCAGATGCCCGAACCGTTTCTAGTATTTATTATGTACATTGGATTGATGATTTTGCCCAAGTTTTTGCCAAACTAGCACGCATACAGAAAGGGGCTTTCTTTCTAAATGACAACGAGCACCAAAGGGAAGAAAATCCTGTGGAAACACGGGATCAACGCTTTCGAAACTCCCTCCGTAATCGCTACACCAAAAGAAGGTTTCTTCGGCTTGCCCCCCACCTGCATACTTTGCGGTTTAACAAAGATAATAGGGAAATCACCCTGATCAAGCAGGCAGTTAATATCACCGCAAACACTTTTAAGGATATATTAACTACGATAAAACCCGGTGTAATGGAGTATGAGATCGAGGCAGAATGGGCTCGTGCCTTCATCCGGAAAAGGTGTAAATTTGCTTACGGCCCAATTATTGCCTCAGGAAAGAATGCCTGTATTCTTCACTACCTCCAAAATGATCAGCCCTGCAAAAAGGGGGACCTTTTATTGATGGATGTGGGTGCATGTTATGCCAATTACAACGCAGACCTTACCCGGTCAATACCAGTAAATGGAAAATTCTCACCCAGACAAAAACAGGTTTACCAGGCAGTCCTCCGGGTATTACGTAAGTCCATAAGTGGTGCTACAGCGGGCAAGGAAATCAAACAGTGGAACACTGAAGCACATGAAATGATGAATGAGGAATTAGTGGATTTGAAACTCATTTCCCTTAAAGACTTAAAGAAACAAAAACCAAATCAACCGGCTTGCCGGAAGTATTTTATGCACGGACTCGGGCACTCGTTGGGTCTCGATGTCCACGATGTATCCATCGGTCAAACTCACTTAAACGAAGGTGCTGTTTTTACAGTAGAACCCGGGATTTACATTCCAGAGGAGGGGCTCGGCATTCGACTGGAGGACAATATTGTTATTTCGGGTGATCAACCCATCAACCTAATGACCGAAGCTCCTCTCGAACCAAATGAGATTGAAGAACGGATGAACCCTTGAATTTTTTCCTCTCCTTCCACATAGTTACAACATGAACCTTAAACATTTCCTTCCCATTTTTTGCACCGTCTTTCTTGGCTCGACTTGTCTCTTTGCCAGCAAACCCAATGTCATTGTGATTATGGCTGACGATATGGGATACGGGGATGTCGGTTGCTACGGAGCCAAGCCAAAAAACCTAAAAACCCCACACATTGATCGTTTGGCTAAAGAAGGATTGCGTTTTACCAGTGGTTACTGCTCTGCATCCACCTGTACCCCCACCCGTTATTCTTTTCTTACTGGAAACTATGCCTTTCGTAGAAAAGGTACTGGGATCGCTCCACCCAACGGGCCATCGATTATCCAGCCTGGCGAAACCACGATTGGAGATCTGCTTAAAAAAGCAGGATACAAAACAGCGGTCATTGGGAAGTGGCACCTCGGGCTTGGAGCTCTTGGTAAAGGACCAGACTGGAATGGACAACTCAAGCCTGGCCCGAGGGAGATCGGGTTTGACTACAATTTTCTTTTACCCACAACCAATGACCGAGTTCCACAAGTCTATGTAGAGAATGATCGTGTACTCAATTTAGATCCGAAAGACCCGCTTTGGGTGGGATCCCGAAAACCCAGCCCAGACCACCCAACAGGCATTACTCATCGGGATACGCTGAAGATGGATTGGTCGCACGGTCACAACTCTACCATTCATAATGGCATAAGTCGGATTGGTTTTTACACAGGCGGACATGCTGCCCGTTTTCGAGATGAAGATCTGGCAGACAAATGGGTGGAAAAATCTGAAGAATGGATCAAGCAGAACAAGAAGGATCCTTTCTTTCTCTTCTTTGCTTCTCATGACCTACATGTTCCACGCATCCCCCACGAACGATTTCGCGGAACATCTGCTCTTAGCTACCGCGGAGATGTAATCGTGCAACTGGATTGGTGCGTTGGGGAAATCGTTCGTATTCTCAAAGAGCAAAACCTGGATGATAATACCATGGTTATTTTCTGCTCGGACAATGGGCCTGTTGGCGATGATGGATACAAAGATGGTGCCTTGGAACATATGGGAGACCACAAACCAGCTGGGCCCTACAAAGGTGGAAAGTACAGTATTTT
>JABBBW010000055.1:0-1334 GCA_018607205.1 Opitutales bacterium
GGACCGGGCTGGCCGGGTTCGCTATGTTCACCACCTTCGTAGTCAGCTGGCTCAATATGATCGATTACTCCGTTGCGACTGGCGATACGAACTTCTTTGCCACGGGATTCGCGTTTAAATTTCTCGATATCCATGTCAAAAACAGCACCCTCAAATTCTCCTGGGACTAAAAGATCGGAGTGCTCGTTAATTTTCAAAGACTTAGGACCATCAGGCGTCATAAGTTCGATAGTTTGTGTTTCTTCGTTTATACCAACTATGGTGCCAACGATTTCGTCATGGTCGTGAGGCTGTCCTGGATGTTCGGCATCACATTTGCCGCAATTACCGTAAGTAAAAGTTGCTGTAGCTAGAAATGCTACTATTTTGAGATAGATCATAGATTTTGGGGTTAGGGTATTGAACATATTTCTTATTAATTCCGCACTAATTGAGACCTAAGGCAAGTGTTTTCGGAAAATAGATAAACTCACCAAATGCTCAGTTATTACTGAAGTTTCACGATTAATAATTGTTGCAACTTTATACAACGATCACTCACGAAATTTGAACCAATTGAGTAAAATGTGGGATTTCTTTTTATTTAGAGGTTTATTGTTTTTTCGATTAGCTTACTGTTACGATACCTAATAAGAAAGTACCTGAGCCCTATGAAATTATCGCAAATCGATCCCAAGATTAAAATCTTGTCGGTTATTTATTTCATGGTCGCCCAAAGTTCGATGATGGCAAGAGCCACCTCTGACTCGTTCCTGCTCAAATACTTTGAAGCCGAAAGCATACCTCTTATGATCATGGCGGCTGCTAGTTTGTCGATTATTCTGGCCCTACTTTCCACTTATCTTTGCGAACGGTTCCAGGCCTATGGTGCCATGCGCATAGCCACTGCGGGTATCATCCTAACCCTGTGTGCTCTTGTTCCCATTGTATATCTCCTTGGAGGAAAAGGTGAAACGAAACCAATTTATGTATTTGCCTACATGCTTTGTGAGACAATTGTAATTTTGCCGATGGTTTTATTCTGGGGTATGGCAATGGGGGTACTCAACCCTACCGAATCCAAAAGGTGGATGGGAATGATTGGGGCAGCTGGTACTTTAGGCTGTATCTTAGCAGGCTTTACGATTTCTTTTGTAAGTAAACAAGAGTTTGTCAATGAGATCTCCTTGGCGATGAATGCCGCTGTCCTGATAGTGGTTTCCATCATTTTAATGATTCGTGCCAAAATGTTTACTATTGGTGATGAGGAGGACGATGGCTCCAGTCAGCAGGCGAACTACAGCATTTTTAAAAAACTAGGAGTGCTAATAAGTAGCAAACAATCAGTTCTTATG
>JABBBW010000055.1:1344-4057 GCA_018607205.1 Opitutales bacterium
GGCTTGTAGTATTTTCTGCCATTGTACTTTCCTTAATCGATATTAATTTCAAATTTGAAGTAAGGAAGGACTACTCCGATGATTTATACGATTTCTTTGGGCAATTCTACACCTACACAAGTTGTGTACAGTTACTACTCCAGTTATTCATCGTTCGTGCAATTCTTACCCGAGGAGGTGTAATATCCGCCATCTCGATCCTGCCTATTTTAATCCTGCTTGTCTCGGTCGGTGCTTTATTGGTGCATTCCCGTGAAGCGGTGTATGTGGGGAAATTCATCACTCAGGTGGTCTTCTTCACCGTCGAATATGTAGGCTTACAAATGCTTTTTCTCTCGGTACGCAAAAAATTACGCGGGCAGATGAACAGTGCCGTGGACGGGTTGACTCGTCCTGCAACCATAGCAACAATAAGTTTGCTAATCACCTACACGCTTCCTTTTTGGCAAGGTGGATCTGAGTCAGACGCAATTTACAGGCTCAATTTCATCATCATTGGGTTGTGCGTTTGCTGGTTGATTGTAGCTTTTTTCAATTACCGATTATACCTTTTCTCCCTACTTGGCATAGTAGGCGGCAAGATTTCTCGGGAACCCTCTAAATCTTCCACAACCATAGAAAAAGCCAAATTCAGAAAAAAACTCAGTGAGTTGCAAAAATTTTCTGGCTCAATGGAATGGGAAGGTGGGCTCAAACTTGCGAATGAATTGATACTTGGTTGCTCTCCCAAACAACTAAGTATTTTGGAGAAATTATTTAAAACATTTAAATCCATGGATCTTAAACTTGAGGTAGAAAAATCTTATTTTTCTCACATAGTAAAATCCGGTATCCTTCCCCAAAAAATTAGTTTATCCAAAAATCGTGCAGATGGATTAATTTCAGAACTTTCTTCGATTAACAGTCTTATTTCCGATCTGACTGCACATCGACAATATGATGAAGTATGTAAATCTCTCAGACAATGTAGGGACACTAAAATTGATCTCCTCGCTAATGTTCTTTGTGTGTTCAACTCATCAATCAATTATACAAAAATCTTCAGGCACCTCCTTGGTGCTCATGTTGATTTAAAATCTCAATCACTTGAGGTTCTCAAGGGTGCGGTTGGAGTCAAAAGAATGGATGCCGTCATAACGGTACTTGAACCTGCAAAAAAACGAGAAAGTGCGCTAACGCCCATAGAGAATCTTGAAAATCTTGCCGACCTTCAAGATCCAAGAACTCTTTTATCGATAATTACCTTAATCAATGCCGAAAGTTTTCCGGATTTTAAAAACTTGTTAGTCAAATGGTTACAATCTGGACCGGAAGAGGTCCGAAAACTCTCACTTGAAAATCTTCTTCGTTACGAAGAAGATAAAGAATTTATAGCAGAGACTTGCCAGAAACTAATCGATGACTCCAATCCCGAAATTGCTTCCCTAGCCTCCAGTGGCTTAACACCCAGCCCAACCTCATAAGATAATTCAAGTCATGAAAATAGTTAAAACTCTTAAAACTGGAGCAGTTATTAAAGCCCGAATAATTCTACTATCTACGATATTTGCACTACCAAACCTAACATCCTGGGCTGACAACGCCAAAGAAACACACCCACTTCTTCTTGCACTCAAGAATTTTGATTTTGACCAATTTAAAAGTAATTTTGGTGAAGTAAAAATCGTTTCACTGGGCGAGGAGAGAAATGAAATAAAACCTACTAAGAATACTACCCCAAATGAAACTATTGAGAAAAAAACTCAACCCGAATTTAAAACAGAAAAATCGACTACTTTAGTTAAAGAAAAAGAGGTGATCCTTGCTCAATCATGGGGTAAAAAAAGTACAAGCAGCTCGTCAACCCCCTCAACCACAAGCAGTTCCACTACCAACAGGAACTCTTTCTCGAATACCTCTGGTTACTCCCAACCTAGCAGTACCCAAGAAAAGACTCCACTTGCTCCCCATACCCAAGCAATTGGCACTGCGAATAGCCCTTATGGATTTCATTCTTATCGTTTAAGCTATATGCAAAGCGACCGCACATTAGCCCTGCTTAAAGCCTTAGGCTACGCGACAGTAGAGTACAGCGTAGGAAGAGGAGAATCAATCAATGAAAGTATTTTTACCACCTATCAACAGTCCAATAAATATCCGATAGTTGTTAAGATTCTTGACGCGGCTAAAACTAGTATTATGCAACCATCGC
Organism: Opitutales bacterium; assembly: GCA_018607205.1. Lineage (GTDB taxonomy): Bacteria > Verrucomicrobiota > Verrucomicrobiia > Opitutales > Seribacteraceae > Chordibacter > Chordibacter forsetii. The sequence goes on from JABBBW010000055.1 coordinate 3,536, forward strand.
TAGACGGAGGATATAATCCATCTAGTGCTACTGATCGATTAAGTGGAACCTACCTACACCAGACAACTACCGGTGCACCAGAGCAGAGACTATTTATCATTTATGAGAAAAATAATCAGGAACAACTCAATACTCTGCTAAATCTTCTGAAGAACGATATTGATGTTCCAGCTCCTCAGATAGTCATTGAAGCTTTGGTAATTGAGATGGATAGCGATAAAGCTAAAGACCTTGGCGTAAAGTATAACTTTTTCGGAAAGAAGGATTCCTACCAAGCAGATTATTTATTAGGCGATAAAAAAACCTATGGTTTACAAGCAAAATTTACTTCCGATGAAAATTCGCTTAATGACTACTATGGTGCTAGGGCGAACCCGCTTGGTCTCTCAGCTGAATTGGCAGCATCGGTAACAGATGGAACTTCAGAGATTTTGTCCAACCCAACCATCTTAGTACTTGATGGCAGGCAAGCAATGATTCGAATTGGCACTCAAATACCGAATGAAACCATACAAACGACAT
>JABBBW010000177.1 GCA_018607205.1 Opitutales bacterium
GTTGCTACGGGGAAACACTGATTGTTACACCCAATATTGATCAATTGGCAAAAGAGGGCATCCGCTTTGACCGGTTTTACACACCGGCAGGTGTATGCTCTGCCACCCGTTCTGCCATTCTTGCCGGTATGATGCAAACAAGCATTGGAGCCCATAATCACCGTTCCTGCCGAGCCAACTTTAGGGGTAAAAATATGGGAGAGTATGATCGGAATGTACTGGATATTCTCACCATTCCAGAAATTTTTCGGAAAAATGGGTACTGGACTGCCAATCATTCGAAGGATGATTATAATTTCGATTGGGATTCGGGTAAGCTTTATGATTATGGTAAGCAAAGCAGATTAAACCCAGATGCCTTTACAACGGGGAAGATGTTGGAAGGCAGGGGAGAAAAGCCCTTTTTTGTGCAAATACAATTACACGGAGGGAAGGGAACCACGGTTGGGTACAGCGATATAAAATCGGAAGATGTAGTAGTTCCTCCTTATTACCCGGATATCGAATCGGTGAGAAGTTTGATTGCCCGGCATTATAATTGTTTACTTAGGACGGATAAGGAGGTTGGTCAGATTGTCAAATACCTCAAACAGGAGGGAATTTATGAGAATACCCGCATCTTTTTGTTCAGCGATCATGGGATGAAATTGCACCGTCACAAACAGTTCCTCTACGAAGGGGGTATTCATATGCCCTTGATTGTAGCAGGTGCTGGGATAGAAAAGGGTGGTGTTCGGGACGATCTTGTCAGTGGTATCGATCTATCTGCAGCCAGTCTGGCCACGGCTGGAATAAAAGTGCCCGATTATATGGAGGGCAGAGATTTTCTTTCAAAAAACCACAAACCCCGAGAATTCGTGGTCGCTGCCCGGGACCGCTGTGATTACACCATCGACCACATTCGGGCAATTGTCACCAAACGGTTCAAGTATTTGAAGAATTACCTGACCGACCGTCCTTACATGCAACCAAGTTACAAAGACCCCTGGGAAGTCTCAAAGGATTTTCGCCGCTTAATGGCAGAGAGAAAAATGAATGAGGTACAAAAGGTTTTCTTTTCAGATAAGCGTCCAACTGAGGAATTATACGATTTGGAAAATGATCCTCATGAGATTCACAATCTTGCCACTGATCCCAAATTCAAAGCCGAATTGAATCGTCATCGTAAATTACTGGCAGAGTGGATACAGGAAACAGGAGACAAGGGGCAACTGCCGGAATCAGACCTTGGTTTGCTGTCGACCTTAAAAAGATGGGGGGAGAAATGCATCAACCCAGAATATGACCGGGTGCGTCACCTTTTAAAATTAAAGAAGTAGTAGCTTGATTAGAACTTTCCTCTATCTCTTCCCCCCTTGCCTTAATTCCTGTTATTGGAAATTTTTCAGAAGCTTAGATTCCCGATGTTGTTTTAAGGTTTTGTGGATACAGTTTATGAAATATATTATCTCCAGCCATGAATAACTTTAATAATTAGCTATTGACTGTATCTGTATTAGCTGTTCTGATTTATAAAGGTGATGTCAAGGATGGTGGATGCTCTTAATAGATTTCGGCTTGCCCGAAAGGGGGCTCCCTTGGCTCTGAAACTCAACAGAGAGGGAAAATAAATGAAAGATATGATCTCGCAGTTGCATGAGTGGATCAAGCTCGTGTCACAAGTAGGAATCGGCTTGATTGCATTAGGTGTAATCGTAGAAATCGTTTTCGGGACCGGGGCGATCTTCGGGGGAAGCGTCATCGCGAACATTACACAAATTGTAAACCAGATAGGCGGTCAGAATGGATTCGTCGGTTTGATTGCGATCTTGTTGATCTTAGCAATTTTTCAGCGAAGTAAGTGAAGTTTTGCTTCCTTTACAGACCTGAAAATACTGAAACAAACCTAACCTAAAAGTGGGGAGATAAAAACATGGATAATGTAGCAAGTAAACTCAAGGAAGCCATAGGCGGCCTTACAGAAATCCTTATCGGCGCGATTGGACTACTCGTAGTAGTTCAAGTTGTGTTCGGTACCGGTGGTGGTGGAATTGATATCATCGGAAATATCACCGGCGTGGTGAACTCCTTCGTTGGAGCGGGCGCCAGCTTGGCCAGTATTGTGGCCTTGTTAATCGTGATGTCAGTTCTCAGTCGAAAAGACTGACGAACAGATCAGGGATTAATCTTATTAAGAGGGAGGCGTTTTCGGACGCCTCCCTTTTTTTTTGGAAAAATTATTCAATATGGGTTTGCCCGGTTTTACCTAATTAGGCAAGGTGCGGGGTATGTTTAATTTTAAGATATTTTCCACCTACTTTATAGCATTTTACCTGGCACTTTCTGTCTTTGCCCAAGAAAAAACACCCCCCAATGTTATCTATATCTTAGCAGATGACTTGGGTAAGGGAGATCTTGGATGCTATGGACAAAAGAAATTAAAGACACCGAGCCTTGATCGTTTGGCCAAGGAAGGGATGAAGTTCTCCAGCCATTATTCGGGCAATACCGTATGTTCACCTTCCCGAGCGGTGTTGATGACCGGACAACATCCGGGCCATGTGCACTGCCGCGGAAATGGAAATGAGCCTGGCCTCGCCCTTGATCCCAAGATGACGACCTTGCCTGAAATTTTTAAAAATGCCGGTTATGCCACGGGTGCATTCGGTAAGTGGGGACTTGGGCATACCCACGAATCTGGTGCCCAAAATCCATTATCCCATGGGTTCGATCATTTTTCGGGCTGGAAAAACCAGATGATTGCCCACACTTATTATCCAACCAGCATCGTACGGGACGGGAAGGAAATCCCTCTTAAAGAAGGTACTTACATTCACGATCTCATCATGGAAGATGCTTTTTCCTTTATCGAAAAGAGTGTAAAACAGAAAAAGCCTTTCTTCTGCTACATTCCGACTGCTGTACCCCATGCGGCGATGCATGCCCCAAAAGAGCTACATGAGAAATGGCGTAAGGTGTATCCCGAGTTTGACCAACGGATAGGCAAATACGGAGCGGGTCCCGGAGAACCCTGTCCGAATGTGGTAAACCCAATCGCTGGATATGCTGCGATGATGGAAAATTTCGACAACCAGGTTGGGCATTTGCTCAATATTTTGAAAGAGCTGGGAGTGGATGACAATACCCTGGTCCTTTTCGCCAGCGACAACGGGACTCACAGTGAGGGAGGTCATAATCCGAATTTCTGGGACTCCAACGGGCCACTGCGGGGCATCAAGCGTGATCTTTATGAAGGTGGAATTAATTCTCCCTTTCTGGCCCGCTGGCCAGGTAAGATCGAGCCGGGGAGTGAGAGCGATCACATCAGTGCCTTTTGGGATGTTATACCCACTATGGCAGAGATCACCGGGCAACCCGTGCCTAAGCAGGCAGATGGTTTATCCTTTCTTTCCGCACTGTTGGGCAAGAAGCAGAAAAAGCATGGCTACCTCTACTTTGAGCATCCTCAGACCAAGGATCATGACAAAGCGGTTCGTATGGGCAAGTGGAAGGGTCTACTCCGCGGTTGGAGAAAATGGAATAACCGCACCGGGAAAATTGAACTTTACGATCTGAGCAAGGATCCCGGGGAGTCAAAAAACCTGGCAGACAAGCACCCGAAAATCGTTGCCAAGATAAAGTCCTGTATGGACGAGGCCCATACACCTCTGAAAAAATAGTATCTTTTCGCTTCCTGTTACCATTCTTTGCCCCGCCCAATGAATTTGTCTAAGTCCCTTATCCTCTTCCTTTCACTAGGCTCCCTACTTGGTGCCCAAACGGCACCCTCTCTGTTGGTCACTCAAAAATGCGCACCCTGCCATGGTCCGGACCTCAATGGGGTGGGTGGGGTCTTTCCAAGTCTACTCTCCTCCAAAGTGGTCAAACAAGGCGGATTGGATGCAGTGGTGAAATTCATCACCTATGGAAGTCCGCCTGATTCCCAGTCCCTGGTCAAGATGCCAGCCAAGGGTGGACACCTCGATCTTACGGATGAACAGATCAAACAGATTGCCGAGGAGGTAATTGAGCATGC
>JABBBW010000109.1 GCA_018607205.1 Opitutales bacterium
GATGGTCTCCTACCGCTACATGACGATGGATATGAAGGGCTTGTTGAAAGGATCCAATGAAGTTTCAGCAGATTCGCAATTAGGAATGATGCCTTCTCAATTCATGATGGTGCCAACAGAGATGACTATGGACATGCATATGTTTGGTGCTATGCATGCGATTTCAGATCAATGGACCTTGATGTGCATGCTCAATTATTTGGATAATGAAATGACGATGATTAATCGTATGGATGTAACTTCCAAGATGGAGACTTCAGGAATTAGTGATCTTAAGCTAGCCGGTCTTTATGATCTTGCCCGTTGGGAAGATGGTAGACGAGCTCACTTAAGCTTGGGGCTCAGTGCACCCACTGGTTCCATTGATGAAAAGTCAGGTGGCAATTTTGTGGGATACGGAATGCAATTAGGCTCTGGAACCTGGGACTTTCAACCTGCGATTACCTACCTAGGACAGACCGAAAATTATTCCTATGGTGCTCAGTTGGGAGGAATTCTACGAATCGGGGATAATGATCAGGGGTATACCCTGGGTAACCGTGTTGAGGCAACTTTGTGGGGAGCCCGTAAATTAACCGACTCATTGAGTGCTTCAATAAAGATTGATCATACCTGTGAAGAAGAAGTGGACGGTGAACACAATGGCTTAAAGCCTAGGAAGGGTATGAGTCCATCCAATCACCCAGATCATCAAGGTCGTGATCTTACCTCGCTTGGGCTTGGCTTAAATTATTACTTTCAATCAGGTGCCCTGAAAGGTCATCGCATTGCCGCGGAGTGGGAAACCCCATTGGATCAAAAAGTAAATGGCGTTCAGCTCGAGCTTGATTCTACCTGGACGGTTGGTTGGCAATACGCTTGGTAAAGTTTTACATTCTAAGACTTGATCGACGCCCTTAGATTATTCAGAAATGAATACCTATGGTAAATCGATCCATTACTTGGCTCTTGTGCCCCCTTTTGCTTTGGGCACAAGAGCCTACTGAATTATCCAAAGATGTTCTTTCTCCCCTTGTGGTTACCGCACAGGGTGGGTTTCCTGAGCCGCTGGGTAAATCGGTCTGGTCTTTAACTCAATTAAAGACAGATGACCTTCTAGTATTGTCCCGGTCGATGCCAGAGGCGATGACGGGGATGCCCTCTGTAATGGTTCAAAAAACCGCCCTCGGGCAATCATCTCCTTACATTCGTGGACTGACTGGTTATCACAATGTTTTGCTGGTGGATGGCATAAGGCTTAATCATTCTGCGATGAGATCGGGCCCCAATCAATATTGGAGCACGGTCGAGCTTTATGGCACAAACCATATCGAAGCTTTGCGAGGTTCTTACGGCACACTCTATGGGGCCGATGCAGTGGGTGGTGTGGTTAATGTTTTATCCGGTAAACCATCCTTTGGCTATGGAGAGAAGTATTCAACTGGAGAATTTTTTGGCCGACTATCCTCTGCTGAGCGTTCATGGACTGTGGGTATATTAGGTGAGGTTACTTCAGGTGATTGGTTTGTCGAAGTTTCGCATACGGAGCGTTCATTTGGAGATCTTGAGGGAGGAAGCGATATCGGTAGGCAGCCTAATACAGGGTACGATATGAGTGGGACTCAGGCCCGTTTGGCCCGCAAAATCTCGAATAATGCCCACTGGGTATTTGGATTCCAGAGAGCTTTCATGGATGATGTGCCAAGAACCCATAAAACAATTGATGGTCTGAGCTGGGAAGGGTTGTCTGTAGGGAAGGAACTTTGGAGGCAGCTCGACCAGGACAGAGAACTTTATTACAGTAGGTTCGAATGGGATGACGCAGGCGGTTGGGCAGATACAGGCCAGATTACCCTAAGCTTACACCAACATGGCCAGGAGCGAAACCGTAGGAAGTCTTCTAATGGAGATTTAATTGATGACCGCCAGGGCTTTGAACTGGATGACCTTGGTTTCAACGCCCGCTTTGAAAGTGATGAAATGCATTGGGGTAAGTTTTCTTATGGTTTGGAGTTCCATCTTGAAAGTCTTTCTTCTTTTGGTTCTGATTTTAACAATACCTCCATGGTTAACAGGTCTTACACTCAGGGCCCGTTGGCCGCAGACGCATCGTACAATCGTTATGCATCCTATCTTCAGTACGCCTACGAGCACGAGTCTGGTTGGAAAGTACAACCTGGTATTCGCTACTCTTCAGTACATGCTGATCTAAAAGAGTTTTACACCAAAAACAATGATTTTAGTACCCAGTCGGCTCCTCATTCTAAAACCTACGAAGAGGTCATTGGTAGCGTAAGGGTTAGGAAGAACCTCAATGAACAACTGTCTGTTTTTGGAGGCTTGTCACAAGGGTTTAGGCCTCCAAGCCTTTATGACCTAACATCGACTGACGAAACAAGTATTATTGAGGAACCTAACCTTAATTTAAAATCTGAGGATTTTATCCAGTTTGAAGTAGGGGCCAGGCATAATGCAGGGCCTCTTTCGTTGTCTGCATCTTATTATCATACCTGGATAAGGGATATGATTGTACGTTCACCCTATTTAGATGCCGCGAGTGGTAAGACCAAGTCGGTCAAATCCAATGGGGATGGGTATATTCATGGGCTTGAATTAGAACTGGGATATGAATGGTCGGAAGCCTGGAGTTCGAAACTGTCATTTTCTTGGATGGATGGAGAAGTGCAGCAACTTCTTGATGATAATCTTACGGGCACAGTCACCATTGAAGGGAGAAACTTTTTACCCGTTGATCGTGCGACTACCCGCTTGATGCCGATTCAGGCACACCTAACTACTCGATATCAGGCAGTCCCCTCACCTTGGATGGGAGAGTTATCCTTACTCGCTGTAGGTAAAGCTGACGATCTTTCACTCAAGGATGAAACTGATAATAGTCGGATCCCTGAGTATGGTACACCCGCCTATCTTCTCTTGGGAATACGTGGAAGTTATGCTTGGGACGATTACTCAAAACTGACTTTGGCAGTCGAAAACCTCAGCGATATCGACTACCGTGTTCATGGGTCAGGAGTAAATGGGGCGGGTCGAAACTTTATTCTGTCTTTGAGCCGAAAATTTTAATTTTCTATAGAATCAAATTTAAACCACATGGTTGAGTGCATGTACCACATTGAGGGAATCGTTTCCGATCCGTTCCATCTCGTTGAGAATATCCACATAAATCATTTCAGCTTTTAGGTTCTCGGTTTCTTTCATCCGGCGAACTGCATTTTTACGTAAGGATTTTCGGGAGGCATCGATCCTGTCTTCTATTGCTTCGGCCTTTTTAATGTCAGGCATACCCGAACCTTCGCCCAGATGAGACTGATAGAGTTCCATAAAGTCTAGAATTTGCTCAGAGAAAATTTTAATCTCCCGCTGGGTCTCTTCAGGAAGTGTTCTATTTTTTCTGTACTTTCTGTGAGCTAATTGTACAAGGCGGTGACAACAATCACCAATATCTTCCAATTCCGCCGCAACACGGAGAAGGGAAGCGACACGTAATGCTCGTTCTCCTGCGAGGCTCTCGGTTGTACAGTGGATTAAGGTTTGAGTAACCTCAAAAGCTAGTTCGTCGCATTTGTCCTCCAGTTCCTTGAGTTCTCGGATGAGTGCTCCTTTGTCTTCTTCGGGATTTTCGAACACTTCAACAAAGCCTTCAAACATGTATCTTGTAATGGCTGCCAGCCGATTTACTTCTCCTTCAACGAGTGCAAGGTTGAGTTCCCCGGTCTTTGGTAAAACTCCTGATCCTTCGTAGTGTAATGAAGCCAGACTTCCAGGTTTGGGAACTTTCCCATCTTTGGTTTTTGGCTGAACTATTCTTTCTACTAACCTTCCCAGGTGAGGTGTGAACCCAATTAAGAGTGCAATATTAGTGAGGTTGAAAAGGGTATGAAAAAGCGAGAGGTGGAGCGGGATATTTCGATCCACGATGGCCTTCTTTGCACCAGCTAAATCTTGAGCACTGGGGTCACCTGTAAATCCACTACTACCTAAATAAGCAACCGCTTCTTCGCGGGTTA
>JABBBW010000089.1 GCA_018607205.1 Opitutales bacterium
GCCCTTCTTTCAGGTGATCAATGTGGCAAGTTCCCATGAGAGTCGTGCCTTTGGTGGTGTGGACAACACAACCCATTCTCCCGAGGATATTCAGTTGGCGAAGTATCACCCCGATATACCCACCATCCGTAAAAACTATGCCCATTACCACGATGCGGTAAAAAGAATGGATGCGGATGTGGGTAAGTTTCTCAAGCAATTGCAACAGCACGGTCTTTCCCAAAATACCATCGTGGTTTACAATTCCGACCACGGGGGTGTGCTTCCGCGAAGTAAGCGACATTTATTTAACAGCGGCACCCATTGCCCCCTGATCATTCGGATACCTGAAAAATATCGGGCGTGCTGGCCCGCGGAATCGCCCGGTTCCAGAATCGATCGGTTGGTCAGTTTTATTGATATGCCCAAGACCTGGTTATCCCTCGCAGGAGCTGAGGTTCCTGAAGTTATGCAAGGAAAGATTTTCTTAGGTCAGGACCGTGAAGCGAAGAGACCTTATCATGTAAGCTACCGTGAGCGGATGGATGGGCGCTTTGATAACCAGCGGGCGATTCGCAACAAGCGCTACCTATACATTCGTAACTTCATGCCCTTTGTTCCCTTGGGGCAGCGGTTGAACTACCTTTGGAAAATGGAAGCCACCCGGGAATGGGAGAATTGGCATGATGCCGGCAAGACCAATAAAATAACCGGCAGGTGGTTTCGCCCTAAGCCATCGGAGGAACTATACGATACATGGGAAGATCCCGATAATGTCATCAATTTGATCGATAATTCTAAATACATGGAGATTGCGAATGAGCTCAGGCAAGAGCTGTCACGATGGCAGAAAGAGAAAAGAGACTTAGGCTTGCTTCCCGAGTGCGAGCGGGCCAAGCGGGCCGAGGATTTAGGGGTCACTCTCCGGGAATTGGCAAGCGATCCTTCAGCCTATGATCTCGATGCCTACCTCGAAGCCTCCGATCTTGCCCTGCAAAGAGACGCTCGTCACCTCACAGAACTGAGACAGTTTTTACAAAGTGAGGACTCAGGCATTCGCTACTGGGGAGTGGCCGGATTATTACTTCTCGATGCAAAGTCAGCCGAGGTGAAAAAAGAACTGGGAAAAGCACTCAGGGACAAATCCCATGCTGTTCAAGCCATGGCCGCCTATGCTCTGCATAATAGGGGAGAAACAGACTTGGCCAGAAAAACTCTGCTCGATTTGTTGCATCAGGAATCGCACGCAACTTTGTTGGTACTCAATATCATTGCCTGGCTCAATGAAGACCCTGCGTACTTTGAAGATAAAATTAAAGGAACGAGAAACCAACAGCTCCAACCCTATGTCCAGAAAATGAAAGAGAACCTTTCTTTTTACGCTAAGAACTGATCCACAATTAAGATTGCCGAACCCTATTTTTACCAATCAATTTATAAACAGTCCTATTTACCATAAATAATAAGCCCTTAGCCCATTATGAAACTCTCATACTCTGTTTTTTCTCTCCTCTTCTTTTTTCTTTCTTCTCTGCATGCCAAGGTAGAGGGTCCTCTTGATTTTACTCCTCCCGAAGGAGCAAGTGTTTCTTTCCATGGGGTGGGAGGGATAGGGATGTATTCGATTGATTCGGCCGATCTTGGACAAACCATGATGTTAACCAAGATACCAGGTGGGGCAGCGATGGATCAGGAGACTCTCTTAAAAACAATGACCGATGCTTTTGTCACGCAAATGAAGGTTCAGGAAAAGCTGGTGGGCAAGCTGACCCCGGAGAATCCCAAAGTGGAAGATTTTAAGGGAGGTAGCTTTTCAGGAAAATTCGTCCGCTTCACTTTGACATCAGAAATCCTTTCATCAATTGAGCATACTATTTTCTACCTATTGTCGGATGGTGAGGATACATGGAATGCCACAGTTACGGGCGATGAAGGATGGGTGGCAGAGTGTGATAAGTTACTTGCCTCACTTAAGAAGAAATAGGCTTGTTTCCTCCTCCGTTCTTGGGTGGAGTATGCGGTGCTAATGGACAGAGAATTTACTTATCCTAATATCGGATAAGTACAGCAATGAATTTGTAAAGCAGTACTGTTTGTTTGGAGACAGAAATTTACGAAGATGAGTCAGGAGAATTTCCCTCTTTGTATTCCTCCAACTTTTTCTCGGCTTTCTTTAATTTTTTTTCGGCTTTCTGCCACTTGTTTGCCGAGACGAAGAGTAGCACTACCAAAACTATCACTCCTGATAAGGTAATCAATTCATTGTCCATCCGCTTATAATGAGGGTGGTGAGTTAATCGAGGCAAGAAAAGAAAACGTTGCTTATTTGGATGGTCACTCATTGTCAGCAAAGCACTAAACACCATTCCGGGTTCTCAATTATAATAAAAATGTCTTACACACATGTGTTTGTTTAGGGATTGGTACTCCTAACACGTCACAATGACATTGGTGTAAGGTTTACCTCACGAAGCCTAGAAATAACAATTTTTATTATTAACCTACTGCTTCATTGGATTCAGCAGTTCTATGATTTGTAAGTTTGCTATGGATTATAAGATTTAGTCGGACGCTCCGCTGATTTCATCAAGCTTCTCCTGGAGTAATTGTATAGTTTTATCTTGTTGGATGATTTTCTTACGAAGGATATCGATCGAACCGCAAACGAGGGATAGCAAGCTTGTTATAACAATTGCGTAGGAACTTGTACGGGAGTCAATGATGGCACAAAGCATAGCAAAAACGAGCGCAATGAAACAGGGTGAATAAATCAGGAAAACAAGTTTTATTGAGGTGAATTTTTCGGGGCTTTCCAAGAGTTTCTTTTCAGAGCTAGATGTGTAATTGTTCATTTAGACATTCTATCTCACAAAAAGCAGCTTTCATACAATAACTTATTGTGAAATCAAATGGGTCTCTTCCCTTCTTTGATATTTTCTCCGTAAGTATAAAACGGACACCTCACCCTGAAATAATCGGTACATCGAATGTTTATATATCCGGAAATTTAAACTGGATGACTGCCTCTCAGAAAACACTTTCCAAGATTAAGAAAAAATAGGCTTGTTCCTTTCTCCCTTCATGGGTGGAGTATGCGGTGCAAATGAACAAACAATTTACTTATCCAAAGATCGGAATCCGCCCGACCATTGATGGCCGATTAGGCGGGGTGCGCGAATCCCTAGAAACTCAAACCATGGAGATGGCCAATCGGCTGGCCTCGCTCTATGCCTCCGAGCTTCGACAGCCCGATGGTTCCCCGGTTGAGTGCGTGATTGCCGATTCCACTATTGGTGGGGTGCGGGAAGCGGCTGCCTGTGAAGAGAAATTTCAACGCGAAGGAGTCGGATTGAGTGTCACTGTGACTCCCTGCTGGTGTTATGGTTCGGAAACCATGGACATGGACAAGACTAGGCCCAAAGCGGTCTGGGGCTTCAATGGCACCGAGCGTCCGGGGGCAGTGTACCTCGCCGCCGTCCTTGCCGGACATACCCAGAAGGGCATTCCTGCCTTTGGGATTTATGGGCAGGATGTTCAGGAAGCGGGGGATGAGTCCGTTCCTGTAGATGTCCGTGAGAAACTTTTGAACTTTGCTAAGGCGGGGCTTGCGGTTGCTTGCATGCGTGGAAAAGCCTATCTCTCGATGGGGGGAACTTCTATGGGCATCGCCGGATCCGTGGTGGACTCCTCTTTTTGGGAGAAATCACTGGGTATGCGGGTCGAAGCGATCGATATGACTGAGTTTGTCGGTCGGATGAAAAAAGAAATTTATGATCCCGAAGAGTACGAGCGGGCTCTTGCTTGGGTGAAGGAAAACTGCCGGGAAGGGGAGGACTACAATTCAGAAGATACCCAAAGAAGCCGGGAAGACCTAGATCAGGAATGGGAGGACTCGGTAAAAATGGCCCTGATTGCACGGGACCTGATGGTGGGCAACCCCAAGCTCGCGGAAGCAGGTCATGGGGAACAGGCTCTTGGGCACCATGCGATTGCTGCCGGGTTTCAGGGGCAGCGCCAATGGAC
>JABBBW010000068.1 GCA_018607205.1 Opitutales bacterium
TAAGAGACAGCACATGCAGCTTGCCAAAGATAAAATGCTCCACCCCACTTTTCCAAAAAATTAGGCAGAATTGGAAAGACCCAATAAGCAAGAACCATACAAAGGAGAAAACAGGCAATTGCACCTTCTAAAGTTTTTTTCCCTATGCGAATACGACCTATTGATTTACCCACCAGAGCAGCTGCAGCATCGCCCAAAATAAAAAGGGTAAGCGACAGACATGAACAAGCCGCAAAACTTTCGCTGATGGTACTCAACCATGCACATAGAAAAGTGGCTCCAGCCATATAAGTTGCTCCACTTATTTGTGTTTTTTCTTCCTCCCGAAGCATCGATCCAAAAGTTGCAAAAAACCACCGACCGAATGGAGGGTAGCGAAAACGAATAAACTCTGTAAGTAAGGAGTACAAAAGCATTCCCAATGAAAGGAATAAAAAAAACGACCGTTCCACCGCAAAAATATTTGGGCCGTAAAAAACCCCTAAAGGGAGAACAATCACAAACCCATGAAGAAGTTTTCGATAGACTTCCTCGCTAGGCACGGAATTGAACATAAAAGTGCGGGTTATTAAGGGAGGTTAAAAAACCATGCTTTTTGATGAACTATTAAAACTCAAAGGTTGCCTGACTCCTTGGGTCTTTTCCGTCTAAAGAATCTTTACGATCGGGCTCCCCTTTTTTTTCCTGAGAAAGAGGTTTTTTATCATCGCTGTTAGAAGCTACAGCTTTCTCTTTGGCTGGAGGTTTTTTTTCTTTTGGGGCAGAAATTTTCTTTTCCTCTTTCCCTGAGTTCTCATCCGAAACTTCGTCATCTCCATTTTCTTTGGGTGCATTAACCACCCGGTCGACCTTATGAGCTGTTAGAGTACTACCCTTTGCCCCACGGCCTTGTAAATCAAGCCAGGCAAAATCGAGTTCAATAACCATTTCCTTGATTCGTTTAAGCTCTGGGTCAAGGTGTACCAGTATACGACTGTTTTTCTTTTCATTGTCATGTACGGCAAAGAAAAAAATACGGGACCGGGAATGAGTCTTAAACAAGGGATATTCCTTATCGCGGGTTACTCCACCTATTTTAAATTTCTTCGCATACAATCGACCACTCTGCCCATCCCTGTAGACAAGGTTATATACCTTTTCCTCATCCCTTCGGAAAACATTAACCCGCAAAGGAGATTTACCCACAAACATTTTCTCGGCAACTTTCATCACCTTCATAATTCCATCTTTTCCAAAAACAATAACATCATCCAAGTTTGAGCACTTCTCAATCGATTCGTCTTTTTTCAGCCCATACCCAGCAAATCCATCCTTCCGATTCAGGTAAAGGGTTTCATTGGCCACAACCACCTGTGCAGCATTGATTCTATCGAAGGGGGCAAGCGAACCATCCTCCTCCCGGCTAATTTCGGTTTTCCTCTCTTTCCCCTTACCGTAGTTCTTTTTTAAATCCTTAAGATAACGAACGGCATAACGGGTAAGTTGAGCAAGATGCCCCTCGACCTCTTTAATTTCATCTTCAAAACCTTTGATAACTTCATCCGCACGAAAGGAGTCGAACTTGGATATTCGCTTGATACGAATTTCCAACAATCGGAGAATATCATCCTGAGTGACGGAGCGTCGAAAAATTTTGATGTAAGGCTTTAAGCCTTTATCCACCGCAGAAATTACCCCCTCCCAGGTTTCTTCCTTTTCTATATCCCGATAAATTCTTTTCTCGATAAATATTTTTTCAAGGGATGAAAAATGCCACTTCTCCCGCAACTCAGCGAGACGGATTTCAAGTTCCTGTCCAAGTAAATCCCTAGTCAGGTCGGCAGATGATTTAATCAAATCATTTACCGCTAGGAATTGGGGATGATTATCCTTAATTACACAGGCATTGGGGGCAAGGCTGACCTCACAATCAGTAAAGGCATACAAAGCAGGCATGGCCTCTTCAGCCGAGACAGTGGAGGGCAGATGAATCATAATCTCCACAAACTCTGCCGTGTTATCCTCGATTTTGGAAATTTTAATTTTACCCTTATCGTTTGCAGCAAGTACCGAGTCGATCAAACTTGTAGTGGTCGTGCTAAAAGGAATCTCCACAACTTTAAGCAGGTGTTTTTTTACCACTTCAATTTTCGCACGTACTCTGATACGACCACCTCTTGCCCCGCCATTGTAAGCAGTACAATCCGCCATACCTCCCTGTGGAAAGTCGGGTAACAAATCAATCGGATTCTTGCGAAGGGCATCAATCATCGCATCGATGATTTCGAGGAAATTATGAGGAAGAATCTTGGTGGATAAACCAACCGCAATTCCCTCGGCTCCCTGAGCTAATAATAAAGGAAATTTTGTGGGAAAAGTTACCGGTTCCTTGTTCCGACCGTCATAAGAAGATGCCCAGGTAGTCACCTTGGGACTAAAAATTACTTCCAGTGCAAAGGGAGTTAGCCTAGCCTCAATATACCGAGGAGCTGCTGCAGAATCACCTGTAAGTACATTCCCCCAATTCCCCTGAGGATCAATTAATAAATCTTTCTGTCCGATTTGTACGATGGCATCTCCAATAGAAGCATCACCGTGAGGATGGTACTTCATGGTGTTACCAATAACATTGGCCACCTTGTTATATCGGCCATCATCCAACTCCTTCATAGAATGAAGAATTCGGCGCTGAACAGGTTTTAATCCATCATCTGCATGAGGTACAGCCCGTTCGAGAATAACATAGGATGCATAGTCAAGGAACCAATCGCCGTACATATCATCGACATAGATTGCATCGTCATCTCCTCTCTTTGGTCCCTCAAGAGCCAAGGCTTCGGGATCAAACCTACGGGCTACAATTTCCTTGGTCGACGACTCATCAGCCCCATCTACCTCTTCCTCGGGAACCCCGCCCGAATCTTCATTGGTATTGATTTGGTCGGAACTCATTTACAAAATTATTCAGGCAGCCGCACTCTCGACCATCTCCTTTTTGGAAACCTCAGTCTTTTTACTCTTCTTAGGAAGGATGGGGTTTCCATTCTCCTCACCCTCTTCATCCTCATCTAAAATATCGTGTTCAAAACGAAGATTTCGGATAATATATTCCTGTCGGGTTGGGGTGTTCTTTCCCATGAAGAATTTGAGCATCTCCTTGAGAGATTCATTGGCATCTATCTTCACTGGATCCAAACGAATATCATCACCAATAAAGTGTTTAAATTCGTCAGGAGAAATTTCTCCCAGTCCTTTAAACCTCGTAATCTCCGGATTTCTCCCAAGGGTTTTAAGGGCCGCTTCGCGTTCAGTATCGTCGTAGCAATAAAGAGTGGTTTTCTTATTTCGCACTCGAAACAAAGGAGTTTGCAAAACAAACAAGTGTCCCTGACGGATCAATTCAGGAAAGAATTGAAGAAAGAATGTGATGAGGAGCAAACGAATATGCATTCCATCTACATCGGCATCGGTAGCTATGACTACCTGATTGTAGTGCAAACCTTCTAAATCTTCTTCAATTCCCAGAGCAGCTTGGATTAAATTAAACTCTTCATTCTCATAGACCACCTTGCGGGTAAGCCCAAAGGTATTGAGCGGTTTCCCCTTCAAACTGAATACACCCTGAAACTGTACATTCCTGGCCTTGGTGATCGATCCACTTGCTGAATCTCCTTCGGTAATAAATAAAGTGCTTTTGAAACGCTCTTTGTTTTTGCCACTCAAATGAATGCGGCAGTCACGAAGTTTGCGGTTATGCACCTTGCTCTTTTTGGCCCGTTCGCGTGCAATTTTTTGAATACCCTTAAGTTCCTTACGCTCACGCTCACTCCGTTGGATTTTTTGTTGAAGTGCATCAGCAACCTCCGGATGCTTGTGCAAATAATTGTCCAACTTCTCCTTAAGAAAGTTGCCCACGAAAGTACGTATAGTCTCACCATCCGGAGAAACAGTAAGCGATCCTAGCTTGGTCTTGGTCTGGGATTCAAAAACTGGTTCCTGGACCTTTATGCTTATAGCCGCAACAATTCCGCTGCGTACATCAGCCGCATCAAAATTCTTTTTTACAAAATCCCGGACCGTCTTGACCACTGCTTCACGAAAGGCTGCCTGATGGGTTCCCCCCTGAGTAGTGTGCTGGCCGTTGACAAAGGAGAAATAATCCTCTCCATATTGATCGAGGTGAGTAAATGCCACCTCTATGTCATGACCTTCAATGTAAATAATAGGGTATAATGGGGTCTCGGAAATGTTCTCTTCGAGTAAATCTCTTAACCCATCTTTGGAGCGAAAACGTTTTCCATTGTAGCGGATAGTTAGGCCACGGTTAAGATAGGTGTAATAGCGAAGCATACGTTCCACATATTCGTTACGGTAACGATACTTCTTAAACATGGACTCGTCCGGAACATAGGAAATCATGGTTCCATTGTCTTCATTGGTGGACTTATTTTTTTTGTCGATCGACTGAACTTCTCCAGCGGCAAATTCGATTCTGCGGGTCTCTCCCTCACGAAATGCCTGGATTTCAAACATGCTGGAAAGAGCGTTTACCGCTTTAATGCCTACCCCGTTAAGCCCAACTGACTTTTTAAAAGCTTCAGAATCATATTTTGCACCTGTGTTGATCTTGCTCGAACAATCGAGCAATTTTTCCAAAGGTATTCCTCTGCCAAGATCGCGTACTGTTACAACCTGTCCATCGCACTCCACATCGATCTGTTTGCCAAAGCCCATGACAAATTCATCGATACAATTATCTAAGACCTCTTTGAGTAAAACATAGATACCATCATCCTCGGAAGACCCGTCTCCAAGTTTTCCAATGTACATGCCTGGACGCAGTCGTATGTGCTCTTTCCAGTCGAGCGACTTGATGGTGTCCGCCGTATATTTATGGTCAGCCATTTTTCCCAATTTCCATTTCCACACTTCAATCTATTAGAATCAACTACCCTCTTGTCCACTTGAAAATTATATCCACTCTAAAAACCTTGCCAATTTGCGAACAGGAAAGAATGAATATACACCATAAAATTTGATGATACGCGACTTCACACTCTCTTTTTCCCAACTATCTGATCCTCGGTTATGGAAACCAATTTTATGGGCCACAATTCTTAGCCTGGGTGCAATCTTCATAACTATCCTGATTGGCGGTACCTTTATTTTTCGAATGGTTGATTCTTTTTCGAACAATTTAAGCGGTTGGATGAGTTGGACAGATGGATGGCTCGAAGCAGTCGCGGTAGTTGTAGGTACTTTTTTTATCGGCGTGCTTGGCTATTTCTTTCTCGCCAGTGTATACGCTGCTTTTCTGGGTATCTTTATTGATGATGCTCTCGATGCGGTACGAGAACAACATTACCCAGACTCTGCATGGATCAAACCACCTGGTATCATCGAGTCGACCATTTCTTCCCTGCGCTTCATTGTTTGGAGTCTTTTTATTTACCTATTGGCATCCCCTCTACTGCTCGTTGGGTATTTCATTCCCCCTGTCGGCCTGGTTTTGCAATTTTTATTGGGTGGTTACCTGCTAAGCCGGGAATACGGACAACTCATCGAACTTCGCCTCCCCCGGGAGGTTAGGCAAAAGAAGCCTGGAAAGTTAGCACATGGAACGGTGGCTACTTTTCTTTGGACATTCCCCATTATCAATTTAGTTGCTCCCATGCTACTAGGAGCCTCATTGGTTCATGCCAGGTTAGGCACGCAAGAAAAGGAGACGAAGAGCTTCTCTGTACTCAAAGATATTTCCAACCGCCAATAATTCAGGCTATCTTTTGAATTCGTTTTTGAATTGGGGCCCAAGTAATGAACCGTTGTTATCCCATTCCTCGATCAGACCGATAGCCAAGCCCTCGGAAAATTTAGTACGGGTCTTTTTCTGACCGTTCTGGTGAAAAGTAACGCCTAATCCCGTGTAGGGGAGATCATCCGCTTGGTTGTACCATAATCCATCCAACCGTTGCTGAAGCTCTTCATTTTGATCAACAAAAGGAGCCGTATCAAGGTCCTCGGCTTCCTCCTGTGCAAACTGAAGTCCCTCGAAGGAACACTGGGAGGGTAACAATACGACCAAAAGTCCCAAAAGGAACATAGCAACAAACCACCAAAAATAAGGCGAACCACTTACTCTTTGCCAAAGTGTGGGGTCGGGCGCTTCTGGAGGGGTGGGGAAAATATCTTCTGCCTTCATGAATACCTAGCTAATTGATAATTTTTTTAGTTTAGCAAGGCATAAAGAAAAACATTCATGCCCAAACGGGCATAAAAGGAGTGTGCATAATTGCTTATTTCTTCCCCCGAATAATATTTGAAGATCCTCCAGCGGCCGGTGGGTTCTTTTACCCAGAGCGGACGGTTTCCCGGAACTAAGTAGATTTCATCCTTCAACCCATCTTCACGGGTAACCTCATAAGTTTGTCCGGCAAAGGAAGCAACCTGTAGAGTCTCATCAAAATCTTCGGCTGATTCTCGAACCCGAAAAGAAATGGGTGGTATCCATGCACCGAATTCGTCCCTGCCCCACCCCATCGCACAAATAGGAGAGGCAACACAGGCAAGCCGATCATTTACTTTTATTCCGACCATGGAGTATGTTCCCTGAGGCCACTTTTCCTGCTCCACAAAAGTGAGCACGGTATCGGGCAAACGCTTTTGGTCTTCTTCTAAGCGCAAATATTCGTTACCAGGCAAGCCCTTGTAAAAGGTTCGGAATATTTCATGATTTCTGGGTAAGGGAGTAAAGGGCTGATCAGGAAATAATTGCTCAAACCACTGACGAACCTCAGCCCGTTCTTCCCACGCTGCATAACTGTGTCCAAGATCAGTACCAAGAAAGGATGCCTTTATACCAGCGTCGAGGTAAACAAATCCCCCAAGTGTCATATACCTACGCAAAGCTTCATTTTCCTCGGATGAAAAATCGAAATTGGGAAGTTCGTCACAATTTACATAGAGGACTGGATGTTCAAACAGCCTCTCATCAGCCAAGGATTCGATAAATAGCGGATCGGGATCAAAATTGGCGAGGGACCGCTCATTCATAAGTTCGAGCAGACTGGGCAGCGCATCGGGGTAACGTACACGCGTTGGACCATCCCTGCGTAACTGCATGATCCGAATGGCCCCGGTATTCTCCATCTGAACCGATGAATCTTGGCCGTGAGAAAAAACGGCTATCCATACGGAAAAACAAAACAGTAGACTAGATCTCATGGATTTATTCCCATTTGCTGAAGTTCTCTTCGGGCCAATGCACTAATTCGTTCAGCTGGATATTGGCGTAAATATTTGAGCAAGGCAGGCAATCCAACCTTATGATCACCCAGCAATCCATCCATAGCGGCTCGTTGAATAGCATAATCCTTATCTTTTAATGAGCGGGCATGGAGGTCTACCCAACCATCTGCCTGAATCTTTGCAAGGGCTCGCAAAGTAGTTGAGCGAACGAGAGAGTCTTCATCGATTAGGAGATCAAAAAAACATTCTTTAACCACTTCTTTTTCTGCGACCAATAAAAGTTCCGATGCAAAGGACCGAACCTCGACATGGCGGCTTTTAATCAGGTTGGTTAAATCATTGCGGTTGATCTGTTCAACCCGTCCACGAAGAAGGGATAGCACCGCTTTTCGCACTTTAATATCTCGATCCTGCAATGCATCCCTCCAACTGGAGGCATTTTTCCAACCTTCAGAAAGAGATAGATGACGTACCCATGCCTGAGATCGCATACTCGCACTTGGGTGTTCGAGCAAAGCTGTATAAACTCGTTTTGCATCTGAACCAAAAGCAGAGAGAGAATAAAATAAGGACTCAGCTTTACCAAAAAGTCCCTTGGCCTTTGACAAGTAAGCGATAATTCGATCGATCATCTGGTTGGATACCCGCTCACCCAACCTCGCCAGATCTACAGCTGAAAGAGTAGCCACTTCATCCACTGGGTCGTTGGTCAATATCCTGAGTATTTTTCGATATTGCGGGAAAGAACGTCCCAAAGACAGGACTGTCCTCGCCAACTTTGCCCGCACCCCAACATCTGAATGTTTAGTAAGGGCCTCCATTTGATCATAAGTACCTGATTGAGCGGCGTACATGCGGGCTTGATCCAAGGCAACGAGCAAAACAGAAACATCCTTATCCCCTAGCAACCGGACGAAAGTTTGAGATTCCATTTGAAAACGTAAAGAGAAGTGATGCTTTAAAACATTTTGACGGACAATGGAGTCAGGGTCGATCAAGGCCTGATTCGCCAGGTCTTGTAAATCTTGGCGAAGCTTCCCGGGAACTGACCGAAGTATACTTCGTCCATTTACTTGAATTCTTTCCATCCCGGATCGCATGAGACCAGGAATTAAACGTGGAATGAGGGCGGAAGTTTCACGCCTAACCTCGACATCAGGATCTCCAATTTTGGAAAATATTTTTTCGACCAATGCCTGTTCATAAATCGGGGCACCATTGTTAAAATGCTCGACCAAAGAGACCATTACCGCACGACGAACCAATTCACTGGAATCATCCAACGCACCAATCAAAAGCAGACTTACTTGGGCATTAGCATACTTACCCAAGAGCTTGGCTGCCCCAACTCGTTCTTCCACCTTGGAGGACTTTAACTTTTGAGACGCCTGATTTAAAGTATTGTCTATGCTTGAACGCATAGCAGGCAAAGTAACTTCAGTCTGATTATTATCAGTTTGATTGCCCTCAATAGAAACGGGAGAAATTACATCCTGAGAATAAACAAGCTTGGATAGACCCATAGCGAATACCAGCGGCATTACTCTCGCCCCCATCATCGCAAGCCCCCTTTTCTTCGCAAGACCCATTCGACTCCCGCAGCGAGAAACAAAACTGCAAACAAAGGCCAGGCATTAGCCAAGTCATTTCTCTTATTTATTGTAGGTAGGGCGGCAGATAGGTTGGGCACCCATGTATCAGTCATATCTTCGACTCTTACAAATGAACCACCTGTTAGGTTGGCAAGCATTTGTAAATCACGCTCGGCATAGCGCATATCCTTGGCCTCATCTCCGAATTGCCGAATTTTCAGGTAGGAAGATTGCTCGATCTTTTCACCATCAGGAAAACCGAGATTGTAAACCACTCGGTAAGGCCCTGGGTGAGGAGGGATAAATTTCCCAGCGTAGGTACCAAGGTCACCTCCTTGTGGATAAAGTTGCAAGGTTTTGGAAAAACCCTCCGGGCCAGTTATATTTGCCTCCACTCTTGCATCCATAGAGGGTTCAAAATCTGCCCCCAAAGCTTCCATTCGCAATGAGGTTTCATCTCCTGCAATCAAAAAGCCAGGCGTTTGCTCGACCTTGATCCGCTCGACTGTGCCCGAACCAAGCCACTCAACCACTCCCTGCCAGAAGAGTGAAAACTCACGAGAACGTTCTTCGTCACTCAATGCCCTTCTCCAATCATGGGTAGAGCCCCAATAAGCAGATTTACCCGCTCCATATGCCTGTAATGCCATGACAGATAGATCCGGCCTGCCTTTGAGACTGACCACCTCCCGTGCTGCCGGATTGACCCGGGTGATTAAATGAGCTGGCAATCCAGCTGGCAAAAAAGTTTTCCAATTATCCAATCGTTTACGCTCGGAAAACAAAGGCTCGGGTAAAACCGAAAGAGATAGGTTTTGTTTCCCACGAGAAGATTGGGTATCGACTGCTGGCATAACCCCGCCAAGGATTTCACGTGCCAAGCTCGGTTCTCCAAAAAGCAAAAGTCCACCTCCCCGTTTTTGCACAAAATCCTTGAGCGAGGAAATCATAGTTGAGTTTAATTCTTTCAAGCAACCGGCATCCAGCAAGACGACATCATAATCCATCCAAAAGGCGGGGTTTTGTGGGTATCCTTTTGGAGAAAGCTTTTCCCCACGAGCATGAAAAGTTTTCTCCCCCAAACGAATGAGCGAACTCAACTGAAAACGATCGCTAGCTAGGGAGCGTTTAAGAAAAGGATACAAGGGATTAATTTGGTGAGATAAATAGAGTGCGGAAAAAAAAGCGGGCGGAAGAATTTGAATAACTTGTGCATCAGAATTGTCGGAGGGGTCGGAATCTCTCTCGACCGAATCAAGGACCACGCGATAGGTACGAACCCCAGCAATTTCTGGGACAACAGGGCTAAAATTCAACAGCCTTGACTCGCCAGCTTGTAGAGTAATCGATCGATCCTCCAATTCTTCTTCCTCAGCAAACAGGCGGGCAACTAGTTTTACATCTCGGCCAAATCCATTATTTATTTCGGCAGCAAGAATCAATTCTTCCTTGGCTACGATTTCGGAAGGAACCTCCGAAAAAGAGACGGAAAGATTTCCCTGTTCCTGAGCCTCACCCACTCCAATCACGTTTATGGGAATGCCTCGGTTACGGTATTGGTCACCCGCAACAAGTGGAGATTTCCCCACATTATTTCGACCATCTGAAAAAAGCACAACCGCTCCAGGGGCTTCCTTATCCTGCCGTTCAAGTAGTTCAATTAAAGCGTCCCCAATGGCAGTATTTTCACCACTCTCTGGAATGGACCAGCTGGATGAACGGATGGCAGATATATCCTCAATGGAAAAGCCCAGTCGATCAACTGCCCCAAAACTCTCCCTTGTTTGATTAAACCAGGAGCCCGTGCGGTCGGGGTCGAGAAAAGAACGGACCAAATCAATTCGCCTTTTACCACCGGACTGATCCCGGTGGTTCATACTTCCAGACAAATCTACCGCAGCAACCAACCTTACCGCATCAGGGTTCGTTTCCTTCGACTCTATAAATGGCCGGGTGATCAAGATGAGAAAGATTAAGCCGAAAAGACCACGAAGAATAATCAATTTCCAAGCGTCTTTAGCAGTGCTTGCCTTAAACAGACACCTAGCATGCCAAAAGAGAAGTATAAAATAAAGCCCTACCCCGGCAATCAGCCAGGAATAGGAATAAGGCCATTCTAGTCCGATCGATTCCATACCTCTTAAGGACCCTCCGCGATGCGACGAAAGTATTCCTGTACTTGTTTTCGGTATCGGGCAGGCGCACGGGTGGATTGATGGTTACGCCGCAAGCTCTGTTCGACCGCTTGCTGCCAATAAAATTGTTCGATCAAACGCGAGGCCTGTTCCACAGCACCAGCAGAAAGAGACCGGCCATTGCTGATATTTTCGGATATGGCGGACTCCTCAAACATCCGTGTAAGGTTTAATAATCGCTCATCAGACTCGGCATCAGGCAAATTGCCTAAGGCCCGAGCGGCTTCTTCATTCGCCTGCCTAAATTCTTCCTCTCCCATGCCCGCACCTTCCTGGCTCATGCGTTGTAAACGTTCGGCCAACTCTCCAAGTTCAGAACTTTCCCCGTAGCGCAATTGATCCTCAACTTTTTGCAGGCCACCCTGTAAACCCTCTAACCCATCCTCTACTTTCCCCTGTTCCTTCTGGGCTTGAGGAAAAGCATCGTAGAGCAGAGAGTTTGATGCTCGCTTCCCCGCTTGCTCCAACCCATCTTCCTTAGCATCCCGGGCGGCTTTTAGAAGTTCCTCGGTGGCACGATCCTGATATTTACCGAGTGATCTCGCGGTACGATCAATCTCTTCAAGCAAGTCTTCCAGACCCTCGTTCAAACTATCCTGTTCCTCGCGTAATCGTTCACCCTGTCCACCCTTAGCATTTTCAGTTTCTCCACGAAGATTCCCCTGTCCTTCTCCAAGTTGTTCAGCCATCTCGGTCAATTGATCAACCATATCAGCCGCAAGCTTGGACATCTCTTGTTCGACTTGGGAGATTGCACGCCCCAGGGCCTCAGATGCGAGCTCGCCGTGAGGTTGAGCTTGGCGGGGTTGATCTCGTCGCAAGTCGCCAGCCCCTGCCTTCATCTCCCGACCAGCCTGGTCAAGGTCTGCTACATCTCCAAGTTTTCCATTCCGATCATACCTTTGCTGTCGCAAACCATCGAGATCTCGACGTATTCCCTCCTGTTCACTGGCGAGGTTCTGATTCGGTTTTCCGGATTGTCCGCTACCCGCAGCTTGTCCGACCTGTTCATTTAAAGAGTCCTGGCGTGCTTCAAGGTTTTCAAGTTCTTCCATTTCCTTGGCCAATTCTTCAAGTTGTTGTGCTGGGTCTTTGCTCTTTTCTCCCTTGGGCTCCTCTTCCTTTTGCTCCCCCTCTTTGCCTGCACTTTTACTCGGTTGTCCCTGACCCTGACCTTTTGTCTTTTCTTTTTCCAACTGTTGCATCAACGCGTATAGCTGTACCAGTTTACGCAGGGCCTGTTCCGAAGATTCGAGGGACAATTCAAGCTCCTGATCTCCCGTGTAAATTTCTGTCTGTTCAATATGATAGGTGGCTTCGTTGAGCAATTCACCGAGGTCCAATCCATCAACAATCGGAAACATTCCCTCAAATTCATCAAAAGTCTTGGTCATTTCGTTTTTTAAGCTCAAAGCCTCGGTACACAAGGCGAGGGACCTTTCCTCCTTTTCCAATCCATCTTCCATCAATGCATCATAACTATCCCGGATGATCTGTTTGGTACGGTTAATGAATTGTCGGATGGGGATTTCTTTGGTATCGCCCTCCATACCTGCACCCGCTTGATCTTCCGACTCGGTCGAATTTCCTTCTGGAGGAAGAATTTCGATAAAATAGATTTCGGACCGAGCAAGTTGGTTTTTGGGTTCCTTATTATCGGCAGCAAAGGCCATGTATGTGATTACATCTCCTACAGCGAGCGGATATTCGCTGAGGTCTAAAATGCCAGTAACTGCTTTTTCTTTTTCCACTGGATCGACAAATAGTCCCTCTTCCCGCTTTTCTCCGTCGTGAGATACATGGAGGCGCAAATCGGAAATCCCGTGATCATCTGCAGCAAAGACCTCGATGAGTAATGGCTCTGCGTCATAAGGAAGTTCCAAATCCTTAGCAGGTTCTGAAATCTCAATAATTGGAGGTTCATCAGGAACCGGGGAAAAATTCACTAAATCATAAAGAATTTCCGGTCGTCCAGGCTCGCTGGGATCAGATAGCCCCAAACGCGCAGACCATTCTTTTTCCATTTTCCCTTTCCAAGAAAAAGTGACCTTTCCGATTTTCTCCAATGAATAATTACCCTCTTCACTAATTAAGCGTGCTCTTACCTGTTCTGGGAAATCTTTCACCCGGACATCCAAGCGAACCTCACTGTTTTCAGGAGCTTCAAGATAGCCAAAGCCATCATGATTAATTTGTCCCATTTTTAAGTAAGCAGGTGGCGTAATTTCCCAACGGGCAAATTCGAGCTCGGGTGGATCGTAAGGAATGATTTGATGCCAAGCACTTTCCAAAGAAGGGGTGACTACCCGGTATCGAAGGGTCTTTTGAAGGGAGGGCAGTACAAACTCTAACTGACCAGGTGTTTCGGTCGGGACCATACTTAGACGGACGGTACCGTTTTCTTCACCCCATTCAATCGATGCCGATTTAGAGCCTCGATGCCCCCGCAGAACTTCGGCTCGTATCGAAACATCTGTCCCTCTTCGGTACTCGAAGTTGGGATCATTTAATTGATCATCGGTGGCTCCGCTTAAACTTGTCTGTACACGAAGTCCCGGTTCACCAGTCCAGGATGCGAGAGCTTTGTTGAGCGGACTGCGGTCCATATTCCAAAGGGAAAGAAGTAAGCCGCATACAAGTCCAACCACCAAAAAATTCCAAAATGAAGCAGAAGGACGAACTCCTTTGCCCCAATCAAGGGATAAGGATTTTCTATCTAGCTCACGCAGAACTCGGCGTTCCATCAACCCAGGTTTTTTCCTTTTTTCTTCTATCTCGACCGCTGAGTTTAAAAGATCTCGCAATTCGGGATTGGCAGACTCCACTTGCCTGGCCAGTTGCGCAGAACCAGGACGGCTAATCCATGTACGAATAAACAAAATCAAAAAGCAAAAAAGGGACAAGGTAATAGCCCCAAATAACCAAGTCGAAACCTCCGCTTCCTGAATCGGTGAAAAAGCGTCATAAAGATCGAGAAGAATTAATAAACCTGACCAGGCAAGAAAACCGGAAATAATTGCACCAAGGGACTGAGCAAAAACCATGACCCGTGATTCCCTGCGTAATCTGCGTACAAAATTAGCCACTTGCCGACTCCTCACTGTTATGAGTTTTAGAAACTGGGGCCGAGAGGATCATTTCTGTAATAATGAGGATGGCCGAAGCTAATGCAAACCAAGGCCAAAGAGGGATACCTGATTGAGCTTTGACTTGGTTGACAGACAAGTCTGCCGGCACCGAAGAGGAGTTTCCAACGAGAGCTTCAGTTAATTCATTCTGATTGATCACCTCAGGCATGGATTCAACAAGGGGATGCACAACTTCAATCCTTTTTTCACCCATTTGAAAAAGCCCAAGGTTTTGAGTATCCACAGGGTTGTCCCCGATCTCTAATGCCTCTCCTGCCTGCAAACGGATAGCTCCTCCAAGGCTCTCTTGCTTTTGATTGAGGGCACACAACTCAACAAGTAAAGGAAGAAAAGAGTTACGCATAGGCAGGTCTGTCCATTGGGGAAACATGCGAAAAGTAAAAAAGATCAGCCTTCCACCACTGGGAAATGAACGAACTAAAACCAAGGGTTTGCCAGAACGATCCCGCAAAGGAACTTCCAGGCTCTCATCTTCTTGAACAGTTATAAATTGTTTAATTTGGGAAAGATACAAGTCCCGGGCGGAATCACCTGAGAATACCCTCGATAATTCACTTTTCTCCGCCAGCACTTCAAAGCGAAAAGGGTCGATCCCCGGTATAGTCTGGTTAATCCCGCCAAAAGTAAAACTGAGCATTCCTGATTCTTTAAAAACTTGGTTCATTGCTACAAATGAATCATCTGGGGGGGTAATTAGTACAGTTCCCCCGCCCTGCAAGTGAGAATCCAAAGGGATGGATAAGTCCTCATCTTCAAACCATCTGGACAGGCCAAGAACCAGGAGTAATTCAAGGGGTGGTCCGGTTATTCCCATCCGCACTTCATTGGCCCTTTCTTTATTTTCCTGCCAACGAATCCAAGTGCCATCACCGGCACTTTCCATGGCCGCCTGAAGAAATTGTTGCTCCAAGGAATCAGAATCCTTCGGGCTAGGATTTTTCCAAAAACCAAAAGATCGTGGTAAGGGTGGAAGAACCCATAACGATTGATTATCGTCCAAAGCATAAGCATCTGCCTGGTCAATACTTACTGATGCTTGAGCAAAATCTTGAGCCGGTAAAATAAATTGAACTTGTTGCGAGCCCAAAGGAGGAAGAGAGGTTTCAATCGTCTGCCTGACAGCACCACCAGCAAAAATGGAAACATTTATATCCGATCGTTGATCTTCCCAATTTCGCAAAGCCGTCCAAACCCGGACTTTTTCAGTACCCAAAGGAGCAACCCGGGCATCCACGATTGATCGATTAAAGGATCGAGTTGACCAGGGGGCTTCACCATGTCCAACTGGGAGCAATTCAATAGTAATTCCGGCCTCTCCGAACGATCCAGCCATGTCCTGCCAGGAAGATTTTTGAAAGTCACTGACGCAGACAACTTTTTTCAAACCTGCCTGCGGTGAAAACAAATCCGCTGACCGATCGATCAAATTTTGAATCCCAAGGGCTGATGACTGGGGGGTTAATTCCTCAATGGCCTTGAGCAGTTCTTCCTTTTTTGTTCCCACAGCCCACTCGGTTAAAGCACCCTTTTGAGTAGCCAATAAACCAAATGTTTCATCGGCTGAATTTTGTAAACGGGCACCGACTTCTTCAATCATTTCATCCCATGCTCCCCAACCTGACATACTCGGGCTACAATCGATAACAAAGATTGATTGGCTGGACCCCGAAGATAACGGGTTTTCCAAATCAGGCTCTTGCCAGTACGGATCCGCAAGCAGGAGGGCCAACAGGACAAAGAGTAAAATGCGTAGAATAAGGAGTAACCAGTCACTGGGTTTACGACGACCTGTCCTGGGAATACTTGAAGAACGAAGAAAACGGAGACTTGAGAAGGATACTTTATGAGCAATCCTCTGGTAGGCTAAATGGGCAATAATTGGCAGTGCTATGGCGAGGCCAGTCCACAAAGCAAGAGGCTGTCCAAATTCCATCATTTATTCATCCCCCGCATACCAAGAAATTTGCGGATGCCATGACCCAGATCGTCGTGGGTACGTAAGGTAGAAAATTCAGAACCCGTTCCAGCGAAAATCCCACTGAGCTTTTCCAAATGATTGCTCATACTCAATTGATAATCTCCACGGATACGATCAGGAGATACGGAAACTTCTCCCTGCCCTTCAAGTTCAACAAAACGAACGGCCTCAGCATCGGGAAGTTTTTCCTCAAGCGGGTCAAGAACCTGTAAGCAGATACACTCATAACGGGGAGAACGGGCAAAACTCAAACGATCACGCAGCTTAGCCTCATTTTCTAAAAAATCTGAGATAACCACCACGGTGGCGTGCATCGGAAGTTTGCTTTTGAATTTGTCCCAGGCTGGATCGCCCACATCCAACCCACTCGGACTCATTCCGCCAATACAGGCAAGTAGGCTTTTAAAACTTTCTTTCCCCCCGGATGGGAACATCCATTGCATCGAATCCTCAGACCCACCAAACAGTCCGATCCGGTCACCCTGACGCTGGGCTAAATATGCCATACATGCGGCAAGCATTTGAGAATATCGGAACTTGGAACAGGGAGATCCCTCGCCTTGGTAACTCATGGAGGCACTGCCATCTAAAACGATAAAGAGGTTGGCGTTGGCACTTTCCTGGTAAGATTTGGAGACCAATTCACCCAGCTTACCATAAACCTTCCAGTCCACATTCTTTAAATCCTCACCGGCCTCATAGGAACGATATTGAAAAAACTCATTCCCCTGCCCCTGTCGCCTACTTCGGTGTAAACCAAAAAAGTTTCCCTCTACCACTACCTTTGCAAGCAGGAATAGATCATCAATCCTCGAAAGATGAACCGGATCAAGCAGCGGATTCTCCGAAGATTTAATCACGTGGAGAAAATGTGGTTAAGAATGAGGGCTGGTTTATTTATTCGGATACCTGGTCGAGCAAACGGTCGATCAGGTCATCTGAGCTTAAACCTTCAGACTCAGCCAGAAAACTCGGAAGAATACGATGGCGCAGAGCCGACTTGGCCATGGCCCGGATATCTTCGCGAGAAGCATTGGGACGACCGTTCAGTAAGGCACGTGCCTTCGCCGAAAGGACCAAAGCCTGAGAACCACGGGAACCCGCACCCCATTTGATTCTTTCTGCAATCCAAGGATCGCAACCAGTTTCTCCCGGACGGGAAGCGGAAACCAGTCGCACGGCGTAAGAAACCACGCTTTCAGGGGCGGGCACTTGTCTGGTAAGGTATTGCAAAGTTTCAATTTCAGGACCGGAAAGTACCGCTTGAGGCAATGGACGTTCCGATCCGGTGGTATCTCCAACCATCCGTATTTCGTCTGCTTCCGGAAGGTATTGAATAACTGGGTTCAACAAAAAGCGATCAAGCTGAGCCTCCGGCAAAGGATAAGTGCCTTCCAATTCGATAGGGTTTTGAGTGGCGAGTACGAAAAAAGGGCTTTCTAGAGAACGAGTTTCTCCCGCAACCGTAACCTGTCTCTCTTCCATTGCCTCGAGCAAGGCAGCCTGAGTCTTTGGCGGAGTACGGTTGATTTCATCCGCTAATACAACTTGAGAAAAGATCGGGCCGGGAACGAAACGAAAGGACAGTTTGCCACTGCTTGCATCTTCATCAACCACTTCCGAGCCAACCACATCAGCTGGCATAAGGTCGGGAGTAAATTGAATTCGTTTAAATCCAAGTGTCAGGCAATTGGCCACAGTTTTGACCAATAAGGTTTTGCCCAATCCAGGAATACCTGTGAGCAGGCAATGTCCGCGTGCCAACAAAGAGATGAGCAACTGCTCGATTACCTCGTCTTGGCCAACAACCGCCTTGCGAATCTCCCCCAGCAAGCGTTCGCGCGTTTCCGATAATTTGTCCAAGGCTTCCTGAGCCGCTGTGTCTGTGGTCATGTATTTTTATCTATTACAATTGTTAGTTATGGGCAATTTATCGTTCCACCACCTCTTGTCCATCCTCACAACCTAAAAGTCCTCAGAAGAGGAGGATATTTTCGGTCAGTTCTGACCGGTGATCGTGAGCAATCTTTCCCATTCCTCTATAAAGCGGCGCAGATGCGGACGATTTTGCGCGCTTTCAGACTCGAGCAATTCACGAACCAGGTTTTGCTCCTCATTGTATTCTTCCGGTGTGAGTAAACCAGAAAAGTGAGCAACTCTTGCCCAAAGTAAATGGGTCGTAAAAGCATCAAATTCATTATAGGCCACAATCTCATCCAATTTGCCTTCCAACCATATTTGAGCAACGGAGTCTCCGCTAACTTCCATCTTTCCAGGTATCCCGCTTAGAGTTGCTGCCTGATGTAAAGTCGGACGATCCCTGAATTGCCCCATCGCATCTGCCAGATCGATGTTGTAATCAGAATTGCGGGCATCAAAATAATCAACCCCATCCCAGGGCTTATTGGGGCGATCAGAAAAACCAAAACCAGGAAGCCCGTGAACAATTGATCGCTGTACCAGTATAGGGACATCAGCCTGTGCGGAATTATAACCGACCAACTGGGGCTTTCTACGACCGACTGATTTGAGAAAACTTGTGAGGATGGTTTTTTCGTCTGATTTCCCTGGATCTGTGGGATCAACAGGTAAAGAAATAAGTTTTAACGAAGGACGACCTCCTGGTGCTCGTTCCCGAAGAATACCCGCCAAGGAAACCACCCGACATAAAATGGTCTTAAGGTAGGGTTGAAAGTCTGCGGCATCTCCCTCTTTTCGTGCACTCGACCACAACGCTTCAAAGGATTCTTCAGCTTGTGGACCCGGTTCTTCAACAGGCTTGGAATTGTGTAAAATTTCTGCTGACTTGGGATCGGGAATCCATTCGACATCAAAAGAAAATACACTGTCCGATATTTTTTTGAGCATTGTAAATTAAGGCTTTAAAAATCCAATTCGACCTCGAGATCGAGCTGTTCTAATTTTTCTTTAAGAAACTTGGTTGCGTGGTGGTAACCGGGAGGCAAAGTGACGATCTCCGGGGTACCCACATCAACAAGTAGAGTATGTTCAAAATGAGCTGAGGGCAATTTATCTTCCGCCAATGCAGTCCATCCATCCTTGGCCATACGAATACCTGGATTTTTTGTGTTTACCATAGGTTCGACACAAATGGCCATTCCCTTGCGCAGTTGCGGACCGGTTCCCGCCTTCCCAAAGTTCGGAATTTGGGGATCTTCATGGAGGGTACGCCCAACCCCGTGACCAACAAAGTTGGTAATGATGGCAAAGCCTTGGTCACGCACATGCTGCTGTACCCCGGCGGAGATATCTCCCACCCGGTTTTTATGCAGTGCATTGATTAAACCAAGGTATAAGGACTGCTCAGTTACCCGAAGCAAACGAGCCACCTCAGCAGTGACTTCACCCACGGGAACTGTCCGGCAATTATCTCCAATAAATCCATCCTGCTTCACACAAACATCAACTGATAAAACGTCTCCCTCCTGAAGAATACATTCTTTAATACCGATGCCATGCACAACCTCTTCATTTACGGATAAGCATGTGTGTGATGGAAAGATCCGATGACCTGAACGATATCCCTTGCAGGCACTCTTCACTCCAAGTTCCTCCATGATTTCACCTCCAGCTTCATCAATTTCCCAAGTGCTCATACCGGGCTTTACCAGTTCGCATAATCGGTCCAGAACCTCGGCTGCAGAACGACCCACTTTGCGCATGCGCTCTTTTTCCTTAAAATTTTTACAAATCACTTCCAAATAGCATTTACATAGCCTTCTTTTCAGCAATCCAAAAAATATATTCTCTTTACATAGACTTATGTTTATCAAAATCTCTGTAGCAAGTTGCCATCCTTTTCTTACATCTAAAAATGGAAAGTACCCCAAGCAATATGAGAAACTCTAAAATCATCTTTTTTTTTATTTTACTAAGTGGCATGATTTCTCGATATAGTCATGGAGAAGAACTTACTCTTTACATTGGCACAGGAGGAAAAAAGGCAGAAGGTATTTACCGTACTAGTTTCAATGAACAAACGGGGCGGTTCTCAGATGTCTCTTTGGCTGCCAAAATTAATGCCCCAGGCTTTCTTACAGCACACCCAAGTCTAAATTGTTTGTATGCAGTAGCCCGATGGAAAAACCAGGCTGGTGTGGTTGGATACAAGATCGGAAAAGATCAAAAACTTGAGGAATTTACCCGCAAGGTCTGCCCGGATGGTATGGGGTGCCACCTCGCGGTCCATCCGAGTGGGAAATTTTTACTTACTACCCAATACGGGGGAGGTTCGGTTGGTTTTTTTCCTCTCAATGAAAAGGGTGAGTTAAATAAGCCAACTATCTTTGAACACAGCGGTGGCTCTAAGGTATTTGGAACCCGTCAAGATTCTCCCCATCCTCACTGGTGTGGATACTCTCCCTGCGGAAAATTCGCCCTTATCCCCGATCTTGGCCTCGATCAAATCGTTCTTTACCGAATTGATTTAGAAGAGATTAAAATGTCTCCACACAGAATTGCACGAAGTCGAACTGGGGGAGGTCCAAGACACATGAGGTTTTCCACAAATGAGAAATGGATTTATTTGCTTAATGAATTAAGCCTATCGGTTGAGGTTTTTTCCTGGGACTCCAAATTGGGAGAAGCAAAATGTATAAGCGAGTCCCCCACCCTTACAGAACCTGAAAAAATAGGTGAAAGCTTTAATTCGGCCGCGGAAATTTTGGCACATCCATCAGGCAAGTGGATTTATTCCTCTAATCGGGGACACGATTCCGTGACCGTTTTTTCAACAAACCCGGACGGTTCCTTGAAGGTTTTACAAAAACAACCCATACGAGGAGCATTCCCCAGAAATATTAACTTAACTCCAAGTGGAAACTGGTTATTGGCGGCCGGACAAGATTCCAACACCATAACGGCTCATCGTGTCGACCCTGTAAGTGGCAAGCTGACTTACCAAAGAGGTTCCATAATTAATGTACCCCAGCCCATTTGTTTATTTTTTCTAAAAAAGTAGACCTTACAGTAGCTTAGTTTGCTCCGTCACCGAATCCGCTTACAGCTTAACCAACACCGATCGATTTTACGAAACTTTCCCTAGTAAAAAGGCAAAGCAGCCAGCTTTGCTAGACTCTTTTCTACCTAGAATATAAGTGACAACAAATTACTTGGAACTGCGACCAGATGGAAATTTTTGGGCTTTTATCACTGCCTCTGTTTCCGCGAGCAATTTTTTTCTTTGTTCTAAATTTGATAAGCTTGCCGCCCAGTTCAATGCCCCTTGGGGATCCGACTTTCTAATCTGCCGGACCAAAGCCTCAATCGCCGGATCCGCATCAGTTCCTTCAGGAAATTGATTAATCCATTCGGCGGTGGCAGTAGGGTCTTTTCGCGACCAAACTTTTGCAACCTCTTGCATCGCCACTTTCCTGGAATCTCCTTCGGGCATCTGCAGGACCCATTCTCCAGCATCACTAGGGTTCTGCCTCGCCATCTCGCGAGAAACATCTTCACTAACCGCCGATTTTATCGAGGAGTCCTCCATCGAGTCCACCCACTCGACGGCACGGGAAATGTTTGATCTAGCCACTTTTTCTCCCAGTTCTCCATAAGCAAATTCCTGCAATGAACCTTCAGGCAAATGTTCCGCCCAGTGCAGGGCAACCTCTTCTCCCTGATTCCAAACCTTTTCGAATAAGATATGGGCAGACCTTCCCCTGACACGTCCATAAGGCAGCTCAGTCATTAAATCAGTGGCCCGGGGTAAACTTGATTCTGATAGTCCATTAATAATTCCTATAAAATAGGGGTTTTCTTCGCCCTCAAAGTTTTCCTTCGCCCAAGTAATTGCAGCATCAGCATCCTCACGGGACCAAGAATCCATGATCGAACCGCTCGCAACATGCTTGTCCCAATGTTCCTGCTTCTGACTCCAAGTTAGTGCAGCCTCAGGGTCTACTTTGCCCCAGGCGAAAGCGAGGATTTTTAACTCGCTGAATCGACCGGGCCCACCGGGTAATGATTCATAGGCCTGCAGTGCCGTTTGAATGGCACCAGCATTTGGCTCTTTGAGCAATTCAACAAATGCTTCCAACCTTTCAAGTGGATGGCTGGACCCCAACTTACTAGCTAACGAACGATTCTTTAACGGTTCAATTACTTCTTCACTAATTCCTTTTTCAATTTCAGATGCTGCAGCCACAACGGCGATTTCCATTGGCCGAGCAGTGCTGTCCTTAACAGGCAAAACAAAATTATTTTTTTGAGGTAAAACGAATTTTTCCAAATTTTCATCCAAAGAAGCAACGAATGAATTATTGGACTGAACAGAATCGTGTTCTAATCCCATCCAATAGGCACTAATTACAGTTAAGATCCAAATTGCAGTGGCTAAGGCTTTATTCATTTAATTTAAATCCTAATCAGATGATGAGTTCAGCCAAATTATTCGGATTAACATGAGCCAAGATAAAACAAAGCCCATCCCGCCGAAAGGAGTAACCCTGACCAACCAGTTAGGTCCTCCAAAAACCCAAAGATAAATACTCATACAAAAAAGGATAATCGATAACAAGAGCGTCTTCCACAGATAAGCGGGCAGTCGAAATTTTGGAATATACAGGGTTAGGCCCAAAATAACCAAAAGTAAGGAATGCAGCATTTGAAAATCCACCGCATTTCCATAAGCAATCCGCATTTTTGGGGTGGTCAAAAAAACTTGCTCCAATCCATGAGCCCCGTAAGCAGCCAATAAAACCGAGGATGAGCCAAAAATTGCACCTGAGAAAAGTGGCCAATTTATCTGCATAATGGGCCTACAAATTCATCCCGAATTTTGCCAAAACCTTAGTCATGACAACATAGAGGAAACCTGTTAGAGCTATACCCGCAGACAAGGCGACAGGAAAAGAGACTCCTTTGCGCATCATCCATGGCATAAGTAGGAACATGGGGAGAGAGGGAAGCACATACCAAAATGTGCCCTCCGCATGATCAGCAATCCGTGAAACCTCTTTTGTTTCTGCGTACATCCAAATCATACCAAGAACAGAAATTAAGGGCAAAGACGCGATTAAACTACCAAGCAAAGGTAGCTTTTTGGATATCTCAGAAATCACAACAATGATGCCTGCGGATATTAGTAGTTTACATAAATACCAAACCATACTCATAAATTCCCAAAGAATATCAGAAAAGACCAACCCAAAACAAAATCTTTAAAAATGATATGAATTAGTAGTTCAATTCCGACCGATCGATCAATCGACTAATAAATAAATTTTTTAAGCACACTCACGGATTAAATCTGTATCTTTTTAATTACTTTCGCTAATATATTAAGTAATGCGTGTTAGTTATAAGAGGTGGTTACTCACCGTTGCTTTCGGGTTCTTGCAAAAGTTCTCCTTGGAGGCACAGTATGTCCACCCATTTGATACACATCATCATAAAAGCCATGATTTTTCTACTGAAAGCACTTTTTCAACGAAATTGTTTTTCCCACCCCATCACAATTCGGAAAACATTTATCCAAAGAGCGTCCTTTCTTATCCTGAGTTGAATCAAAAAGTTTCCCAACTCTCAAATCAATATTTGGGTTCTGAAGATTATAATCGTTCGAAAAGTTCGAGGAGGGCAAATTTAGTTGAATTAAATTTATCCAAAAAACCTAACTCTGCTCCTAATCTTGTTCCAACCCTGCCTGATTTACTGTTGGATTTCGACCCTAATGATTTCCTGGAAAGAAAGACCTTCATTCATTCCAGGTCATATTACTTTCTTAGAGAGCTAAATTCTATCGAGAAACCTCTTCACTGGGAAGGTTCCAAAGAACTCGAGAATTACAATTCTCTGACCTCTTACCTTACTTTTGAATTTGGGCATTCGATGAATCAGCACCTTTCTCCATCGATTCTCTACTCAGGTACAAGAAAATTCCCAGATACGCGCTCGCCCAATATTCAAACCGACCAATTGAACTCGAAAGTTACAAAGCTAAAGGAACAAACCTTTAAACTTCAAAATTTATTTCATAATTATCCTAAATTCCTGCCAAAATCCAACTCTGCTCCAGCATTTTATTACGATATTTTCAGTTCCAATCCCCTTGAACCGATCGTCCGATTAGAAAATAACCAAGCTTTAACTACTGAAACGCTTGAAGACCCTGTAACTTCGATACAAAGCAGTAGACAAAGAAGGGCTGATTGGGTAACTGGCACCACTTACAACTGGGAAATAGATGACTTTACACCTGGTGCAGATTCTAAATTAAACCAACCTGATAATTTCACAGCCTACCCAAGTAACAGTCAAAAATTTAATTTAAGTATCATCGCTAATGACGGCGTCGATTCATTAGCGGTATTGGCTTATGGCATGACTGGCGGAAATGCACTAAATGATTATACAGGCACTAGTGGTTTCAACTTTTTAACCATAGCAGGTTGGGGTGCGTCTGGAGATGTAACCAGTTCCTTTAACCTTACTACCTCTGGTAGTGGAGGGCATACAGGAATTGATGCCTGGCTTAACGGATTTGACGGGTACAATCAACCCACTGATCTTTGGGGTGTTCATAAAAATGGTAACGAGCTTTATTTAACCTACGAATTTAGTAATTTAAATTTTAGTCCAGTCCCTGAACCGTCTACCTATATTATGACCGGTGCCCTTTTCTGCCTAATTGCCTGCAATCGGGAAAGTCGAAGATCGATAAAGAAGCTAGTTTCTCTTTTTTACAGCAGGCATTCCAGAAAAGAAAATCCTACCGAAATAGAAAATCAGGTCTCGTAAGGAGAACCGATGGCTTTGTTTTTTCGCTTTATTCTAATCCTTGCCTGCTTTGAAGGTCCCCGGGTATCTATTCATGGGCAAGATACGATTCCAGGTAGCCTAAAAAATCGTTTATTAGTTATCGATCCGTTAGCTTCGCCAACCTTGGAATATTACTGCCTTCAGGAATCTTTTTTTGCTGAATCTCTACTTCACATATACTCGGCTGACAACCCCATGGATTTTATCGCACGGATAAGCTTAGAATCCAGTTTATCAATCAACCGATCACCCCTGAAACTTTCCACTATTTCCAGTTCATCGATTTCCGATTGGATGCTTGGTAATTACTTTGATTCCATCGAAATTAGTCGTGCCCGTTCTTCTTTCCTCTTAGAAGAATCAGAAAAAATTGAACAGTTTTTTGATGAAGACAGGAAAAAAGGACTTCTTCAATTGGCGATAATAACCAAGGAAATAAGAGATCGAAATTTTACTGAGCAATTAACTAGTTCTACTCCAAGTAAAAAATTAGAGGTTATAAGCAAACAAGAAGAGGGAGGAATTGAAAAGTTTGCCCTCTACCTACTTTTGTGCGGTGGAGCCTTGACTATCTATTTAGTAATGGCACCGTCAGGAGGTGCAACACATGGTAATAGTAAGGCTAAAAAAATTGAATTGGCTCGAAGGAAAAAGTGGCTTGAACACATAAGACAAAAAGGATGGATTGACCGAACAACCTATCACTTTCTCCTCAAAAAGATCGAAGACCTTCCAGCGTGGCTGGGAGGAATTAATCCACCTGATCAATCAGCAGAAACGGCAGAGGGTAATGAGACTTCAGTTGATTTAAGCAAGCGAAAGAGTGGAGAATCCGTGGTCAAAACCAAGGATACATCTGAAGATAATACATCGCGGTAGGTTTCCAATGTCTTAATAAATTTATAAAATTCTGCAGACATTTTACTACTATCATAAGCCTCGGCGTAAATCGCGGATGCCTTGGCGTCTGCTTCCCCGTAAATTTCCTGTACCCGTTTGTAAGATTCAGACTCAATTTCCTGTAGGTCACGTTCCTTTTTACCAATAATCTTGGCTGCCTCCCCTGCTCCTTCCGAACGGAAACGGGCCGCAATTTGCTGACGCTCACTGACCATACGCTCATAAATTCTACGACGAACCGTTTCGTTGTAATTGATCCTTTTAAATCGAACATCGAGCAACTCGATTCCAAAGCCAGTCAATTTGGCAGCGGCTTTTTTGAAAATCTCCTCCTCCACTTTTTCACGTCCAACCTTGATTGAATAAAGCAGACCGACTTTACCAATACCCTCAGTAAGTAGCTTATCCGTCTCGGCCACACGGTCTTTGGATGTACGCACGATCTCAATAAGTTCATGCTTTGCCACCGCGTTACGGGTCTCACTTCCTAAGATATCATCAAG
>JABBBW010000065.1 GCA_018607205.1 Opitutales bacterium
GGGTAACTGCCCGCCAGTCACGCTGTAAACCCCAGTATTGACTGGGTATTGACCACGCAAAAAAGATACTCTTGAAGGTGCACATACAGGGGAAGGTGCATAGGCTTCGGTAAAACGTCTGCCGGTACGGGTCAGTTTGTCGAGGTGTGGGGTTTCATAAACTGGATTGCCATCGACTTTATGGCTGGCGATATCCTGCCAGCCCAAATCATCCACCATAATGTGAACAATGTTCGGCTTGGGGGAAGCGAACAGAAGAGAGGTGCAAAACAGTCCGTAAAAGTTGAGGGATGGAATTTTCATAGATTTTATTTCTCCTCTCAAAAACCAGACTATTCAGCAATGGGAATCACTCGTGAGAGAAATAATTAATTCCTCCCTATCAATGCGGAAAATAAGGTTAGGCCCTTTGCCTTAAGATAAAAGGCGGCGTAGAGTTTCGTCTACCACCTTAGGGTTTGCCTGTCCGCGGGTCGCTTTCATTACCGCTCCTTTGAGGGCGTTGATGGCTCCCTCCTTACCCCCACGGAACTTTTCTGCGGCATCAGAATCATTGGCAATGGCATCGGCACAGATTCCTTCAATCTCTCCGTTATCAGATTTTTGGTCGAGTCCCTTTTCTTTAATTAAATCAGATACTGTTTTTCCACTGGTAAACATCTCGGGAAATAATTCCTTGGCCACATTGTTGGTCAATTTTCCATCCTCGATCAGGTTGATCAATTCAGCGAGGTTTTGTGGGGATACTGGACAGGACTGGGGAGTCATTACTTTATCCGATTCTTCGGAGAATTCATCCACCTTGTTAGCCTGTGAAAGTTCACGCAATAAATCATTGACCACCCAGTTAGCCGTCTTGGTCGCAGATTTTGCCAGGTCGGTAGCTTCTTCAAAATAGGCACAGAGCAAATGATCTCCACAGAGGGAAGAAGTGGCAGAGTAGGGAAGGTTCATGTCCTTCTGGTAGCGCCGTTGCTTGTCGAAGGGTTTTTCTGGAAGTTCCTTGGCTACCCGTTCAATCCATGCCTCATCTATTTTTACCGGCATCAGGTCGGGGTCTGGGAAATAGCGGTAATCATGTGCCATTTCCTTAGTCCTCATGGGAGTGGTGTACTTTTGTTCAGGGTTCCATCGCCGGGTTTCCTGAATAATCTCTGTACCTTCTTCGATGGCTCGAACCTGGCGACGAATTTCATATTCCACCCCATTCCGTACCCCGGATATCGTATTTAAATTTTTTATTTCCACCTTAGTTCCCAAAGTGGTTGTACCCTTCGGACGCACACTGATATTGGCATCGCAACGCAACTGGCCTTTTTCCATATCGCATGCAGAAATCCCGGCAGCAACTAAAGAATTGCGCAGAGAAGTAAGGTAAGCAAAGACTTCTTCGGGACTGTGCATATCCGGTTCGCTGACAATTTCCAGTAGGGGAGAGCCAGCACGGTTGTAATCGACCAAACTGTCCTGTTCATAATGGGTTAGTTTTCCCACATCCTCTTCCAAGTGGATACGGGTCAGTTCGACCATACGATGGGAACCCATTTTTGCGGGATTTTCTCCGGGCATTTCTATCTCCACCTTTCCACCCTCGCAGATCGGCTGATCAAATTGAGAGATTTGATAATTTTTGGGCATGTCCGGATAGAAATAGTTTTTTCGATCCCATTTACAGACCTCAGCAATTTTACAACCAAGTAATAATCCAACCTTGATGGATTTTTCGATCGCATCCCTGTTCATCACTGGCAAGGCACCTGGCAGACCAAGGACCACGGGGTCGGTCAGTGTGTTTGGCGGTTGTCCAAATCCGGTGCCCACCCGGGTGAACATTTTTGAACGGGTGTTCAATTGAACATGTACTTCCAGACCAATAACTGCTTCGTATTCCATCTTCTCTATCAGAGGTTGGGAGCCTGGCGTCCGTACAAATGATCACGGTCATAAGCATGGGCGATATTGAGCAGGCTGGACTCCTCGAACGCTTGCCCGATCAATTGCATACCAACGGGTAGTCCGGATTGGGTAAATCCGCAAGGCACCGAGATCCCGGGAAGTCCGGCAAGGTTGGTTGATATGGTGAAGATATCGCTCAGATACATTGAAATTGGATCTTCGCTCTTTTCTCCAAATTTAAAGGCTGGCGTGGGAGCGGTTGGGGTGAGGACGGCGTCCACCTCTTTAAATACCCTCTCGAAATCCTGTCGAATCAAGGTTCGGGCCTTTTGGGCACGCAGGTAATAAGCATCGTAATATCCACTACTCAAACCATAGGCACCAAGAAGGCAGCGGCGTTTTACTTCCGCCCCGAACCCTTCGCCACGGCTCTTGGCATATACATCGATCGCATTTTGTGCACGGTTGCTCCGGGAGGTGTAGCGAATACCATCGTATCGTGCCAGGTTGGAGGAAGCCTCCGCGGTCGCGATAACATAGTAAACCGGGATGGAAAGATCGGTCGAAGGTAGGCTAACTTCTTTAGTTTGATACCCGAGAGAGCGGTAATGCTCAATGCTTTGTTCGACCTTCGCCCGTACTTCATCATCCATACCAGGGCCGAAGAATTCTTTGGGCAATCCAATCACACCCGCTTGTGCAGGTTTTTTCAATTCCGCAGAATAGGATGGTATCTCCTTAGGGAAACTTGTGGAGTCGAGCGGATCATGTCCGGATATAGTTTCGAGCAGGAGCGCCGTATCTTCAACCGTGGTTGAAAAAGGACCGATCTGATCGAGGGAAGATGCAAAGGCGGCAAGTCCGTAGCGCGAGACCATACCATAGGTAGGTTTCATCCCAACCACTCCACAAAGGGATGCGGGCTGGCGGATCGATCCTCCAGTGTCAGAACCAAGGGAAAGGGGAACTTCTCTGGCAGCAACCGCGGCAGAGCTTCCCCCACTGCTTCCCCCAGGTACTCGCTCGAGATCCCATGGATTACGGGTGGGGCCATAGGCGGAATTCTCTGTGGATGAACCCATGGCAAATTCGTCAAGGTTCAGACGACCAGCTACCACAGCACCAGCTTGCTTCAACTTTACGGTGACAGTTGCATCGTAAGGAGATCGATAATTTTCTAAAATCTTGCTGGCCGCGGTAAGGGGTTGATCTTTTACCGAGATCACATCCTTCAATCCTACAGGTATACCATCGAGCGGGCTCAAGCATTCTCCTGTTGAGCGTCTCTCGTCGGATGCTTTGGCCTGGGCCAGGGCATCCTCCTTATCGAGGTGCAAAAAAGCGTGAACTTTTTCGTCCACCGTTTCCACTCGTTCAATCATTGCCTGGGTCAGTTCGACGGAACTGATCTTGCCCGCAGTCAAATCAGCGGATAATTCCGTTGCGGTCTTAAATATGGGGGAGTCTTGGGACATTGAATACCTCTTTACTCCTCAATTACTTTAGGTACCACCACCTGGTCCTGTCTGGATTGGGGGGCGTTTTTCAATGCCTCTAAAGCAGAAAATCCCTTCTTGGATTCATCCTGGTCCCATACATTATACCGGGGGAAGGCATGGGCTGTAGGTTCAACGCCATCAACTTTCAATTCCTGCAACTTTTCAAAATACTTCAACACATCCCCAAGTTGTTTTTGGTAGGTTGTTTTTTCTTCATCGCTCAGTTCGATTCTTGCCAAATTGGCAACATAATCGATGTCCATGGGTGCATCTTCGCTCATCGGATAAAAATATTAGCTTCTCAATTCGTAGGCGGTTCCCGAACGGATACCAATAATCACCTCTTCGAATGCCTGGTTTAATTCTTTCTCTCCCAAAGTACGGTCAGGTGCCCGGAAACGCAGGGTTAGGGCTAGACTCTTCTTTCCCTCCGGTAGTCCTTTGCCTTCGAAGAGATCAAAGATGGTTACCGGATCGACTTCAAATTTTTCTTTTCCGACACCTTGAGCAATCTCTTCAACTCTTATGCGTACCGTCTCGGCTAGTTCCTTTGAATCCACTAC
>JABBBW010000189.1:0-2443 GCA_018607205.1 Opitutales bacterium
GTATTGCGGGACGCGGGTTCAACTCCCGCCACCTCCACCAAAGTTTCAAGGATCTTTTTCTTGATCAATTCCTTTAAGTAAGCGGGATCCAGCCAAATTCTTTCCTCGTTTTTTTGAGGGCTAATTTTGCCAGAATTTGCCTGTTTTTGACCCCTTTTTCCGGAAATCTCAGTCAATATATCAGTCAACGGTTGGTCTGATAAAATACTACTTTTGAAGAATATCTTTATGCCCTATTCAATTCATATACCTAATTAGTAACTCTCCAGCCATGGTTGAATAGTTTGTAGTTTTCGGAGAGTTGCAAACCCGAAGAAGAAACCAACTGGGGTGTTGGCTGAAGGAGCCATTATTTAGGGTATTCTCAAGGGCTAAGGATCAAAATATTTTATAATCGCATAAAATTTTAACTTTTTTCGTTAAAATTGGGTTAACACGGGAGTGGATAGGTAGATGTCTAAATCAAATCCTGCAACAGAAAGTCTTTTTATAGAGCTTTACGCGAAGCATGAACCATCTGTTCGTGCCTTTGTAAAAAACGGTATTTTTTGTCAGCATGATGTAGCAGATGTCATGCAAAAGGTAGCCATGGTTGCATGGAAGAAATTTGCTAACTTAGATGATCCAGATTTGGAGTTTGGAAAATGGATGTGCGTGATTGCCCGTTATGAAATCATGAAATTCAGGCGAGGTAAAAGTCGGGATATTCTTATTCTAAGTGAAACTGCAGTTGAAAAAATTCTCGATCAAGGGTGTGAAGAATATTCAACCAGAATTAAAACCTTAGAGTTTTTGCAGACATGCATAGACAGTCTCAAAGAAGAAGAAAAGACACTCATCAAAATTGCATACAATTCTAACACTTTAATCAAAGTATTTGCTAAGACTTTGAACAAATCTGCACACGCAACATATCAGAAACTTCAAAGAATTCGAAACAAGTTGGCAGATTGCGTTGAGTTTAAGCCTAGCACCGAAAAAGTATGAAAAGTGAAGATAAGAGATTAATTCAAGCTTACTATTATGGAAGTATAACTAAGGGAGATGCAAAAAAGCTGAACAAGCTATTGGAACATGACCCAAAGGCTAGATCTTATTACATAACATACTCTGCCATCACAGAACATCTAGGTGAGTCAATGGAAGATAATGAAAATGAAATATTTTCCTCTCCAAAACTAAGTTTCTCCAAAAAACAATCCACTGCCCCATGGTTACTTATTGCGGCCTCTTTAGTGCTCGCATTTTTAGTCTTTGATTATCTGAACAATCGAGATAAAGACCACCCGACCGTTACAATTTCTGAAACTGATTCGATTTTAAATAATTCTCGGACCCAAGCTCACTTAGTGGATCATTTTAACGCATCCATAAAGGGCATAACCCGTCGACTGGAAGATTTCATCTGGGTTCCTGGCAAATACGAATTATTGAGCGGAGAATTGCATCTTCGGTTTAACCGTTGTGTTGATTTCATATTTCAAGGACCTGGTATTTTTGAAATA
The DNA here is from genome assembly GCA_018607205.1 of Opitutales bacterium. GTDB lineage: Bacteria > Verrucomicrobiota > Verrucomicrobiia > Opitutales > Seribacteraceae > Chordibacter > Chordibacter forsetii. Next base: position 1,506 of record JABBBW010000189.1, read on the forward strand.
GAAGACTTTCAAAACATAAGGGTTACCAGTGGTAGTATCAGAACCATTGTTTTGAATGAAAATGGTAAGGGTTTTACCATTAAATCTCCCACAACAACATATGTCGACTGGGGTACTGAGTTCGCTCTTAATATTTCTCCATCGCAGCAAGATAAATTCAATATCGATCAAGGAGAAGTTGAGGTCTCACCAATAGGAAAACCTGATAACAAAACATTGTTAACCCGCTTTAATTCAAGCCATCAAAAATTAGACTTCATCGAATTAGATGCTAGTTTAAAGCCAAGTCAACCCGGTGATGCCGGAGCAAAAAGAAACTTCAAAGCATTTGAAAAACTTGCAAACCATGCTGACACGATTGGACTGTACAACTTTGATTCCCCTGAGCAATCCATATTAATAGAAGAACTGGTTAAAAGAATTCCAAAAAATTGGCAAAAGTGGTCAACAGTCCATAACCTTAAATCAAACCGGCTTATCATTAACCATGCGAAATCTGAAATCGGATCACATGGAGTCTTTCATAAATGTCACAGAACAGCTGGAAGATGGCCAGAGTCCTTAAGTGTCGGCTTACCACACAATGGCTCTCATGTAAGTTTCTCTATTCCTGGAAATTACCCTGAGATAACTATAAGTTTCTGGTTACAAAAACTAGACCGCCTAGATGCCATTAATTCACTAATAAAATCGGATTATTGGAATGAAATTGGAAATTTATGCATAGAATTTAGTCGGGGGGGTAAACCATATCTACACCAGTGGGGAGAAGTTTCCCCAAGTAAATTTAGGTTTGATAATGAAAGACTATCATCAGGTTGGCAGTTGGTAACCTACACATTTGGCAGGGAAGAAAATGATTCTAAAAGTAAAATCTACATAGATGGAAATCTTGTTTTGGAGTCTAAAACCAAATGGACGAATTACATTTCGTTAGG
>JABBBW010000189.1:2453-3956 GCA_018607205.1 Opitutales bacterium
TTAGGCGATTTTACAATCGGCGGCTGCGTAAATGAAACTGGACCAAGCTCAGCAAATTTAAACTGCAAAATTGACGAAATGGTTATTAGCAAAAACAGATGGAGTGAAGAAGATATAAGGGAATATTTCCTCGATGGATTCCCTTTCTACCAAGTGGAACCAATAACATTTGCTGAAAGTTCATTTTCTCCAACCAATCCTGCTCGATAATGAAACATGTGATTAAATTTAATGGGGAAGAATTAATCAATAAGTCTGAGGCCATTCGCATACTCGGTTTTTCCAAACTCGGCAGCATCGATTATTACATAAAAAAGAAGCAACTGGATGAATTTGAGATTTTAGGCCTCAACAAGAAACTTCTCTCCAAAAAGCAGATTGAATCACTCAAATCCAATAAGGGCTCTTCCCATGGATAAGATCAAGCGATACGACAAACAAGCAAACCACCTACTCAATCTGGTGCAGGCTGCTCATATACTTGGTTATAAGGATTACCGAATGATTGAGACCCTCATTGATCAGGGCTTACTCCAAGCCCACACCATTGGGAAATCCAAAAGATTAAAAGTATTTTACCACGACCTGATGGAATTTCCTCAAAAAGTAAAACCATAAGTATTTTTTGCCAATGATTAAGCCACTAGATAAACAAACGGATGATGAACGCTATCTGACCTTTACTGAGGCAGTTAAATTACTGGGTGCAGGCACCAATAATCGGATACGCAACTTTGTCCGAGAAGGCAAAGTACAATCCTATCGCCTGCCTCTCACCTCAGGATTACGGGTACGGGAGTCCGATATACTTTCTCTTATCGAGGTAAAAGAAATCAAAAAAGATGGATCAAAACAGTGAGATTTCTCCCCCAATCCTTAAAGATCTTGACCGTTTTATCAAAATCAGTGAAGCCGCCGATTTGTTAGGATATGCAAACTATCAATCAATTCACCATATGCAAAAGCGCGGATTAATTGATGTGTACTCCCTACCCCATAACAAGCTTAAGCGTGTCCTACTTAGCGATATCACTGCCATTCTTGAGCAAAGCAAATCAGAGGAACAAAATTACTTCAAAAAAGCATTGAGCAAAAACAAAAGAGGCAGAGGGAGACCACGCAAATTTAATTAATTGTTAAGAAATATTCAGAAAAAGTAACGACTTGATGAAAGAAAACGCCAAACCAAAAAAAACAACTCTACTTAATCTCACCGAGGCTGGTCATTTGCTCGGATATCAAAATGCTACGGTGATCAAGAACTTGATCGGACAAGGTCTTTTAAAAACCTACATGATTCCAGATTCCACAAGAATTTTAGTGAGTAAAGAAGAAGTTCAGGGCCTAATCAAACCAGTCATCAAAACTCCCAAGAAGGACGACTCTAAGAAGTAAAGGATCAGTGGTAGAGATACCCTTTTCCTTCTAATCGAATAATTTCTCAAATTTTTGAAACTTTTTTGTAACATTTCTCAATCTGGTGCTAATAGAATAGTATACAAA
>JABBBW010000010.1 GCA_018607205.1 Opitutales bacterium
TATGAGTGGCTCTTTCCCCATATCGATAAAGATTCCAACGGAAAAATCTCTTCGGAGGAATATATCGACTTCCAGAAATTCAAATCGAAAAATGAGAATTGGAAGGAAGTCCTAAAAAAAAACTGAGCAATAAGGCTGAGCCTTCCTCAAACAAACCCAATATTGTACTTGTTTTTGCCGATGATTTAGGCATCGAAGCTCTCAACGCCTACGGTGGACATGGCAACAAGACTCCTCATCTTGACAGACTCGCGAAAGATGGAATGTTGTTCACCCATTGCTTTGCCAACCCCGCCTGTTCTCCATCCCGGGCGGAGCTACTGACAGGCACCTACCCTATTCATAATGGGATTCAACATGTTCTGGGAAAGTGGGAGGACAGAAACTATCTCGATCCCGAAAAATTTAACAGCTTTGCCAATCAGTTAAAAAAGGCGGGGTACGCGACTGCTATTGCCGGTAAATGGAACCTATCCTGGTTGGCAGGAAATAATACAGTCAACGCCTTCGGGTTCGATGAATATTGCCTATGGCAAATGTATGACCGGAAAGGAGTAAAGCGCTCCCGTTTTTACCAACCTTATTTTAATATCAATGGATCGATTGAAGAGGAATCCATTGCCGACCGGTTTGGCCCGGATGTGCTCGTGGACTTCGTCATCGATTTCATGACAAGAAAGAAGGACATGCCCTTCCTCATCTACTACCCTGCCCTTTTAGTTCATACCCCATACATTCGTGTACCAGCTAGTCCAAAAGCAAATGCACTCCCCGATGATCAGCAAAAAAACGGCACCGAATGCTTTCCGGAAATGGTTGAGTATCTGGACAAGAATGTGGGCAGGTTAATGAACACGGTCGATGAACTTGGCATAGCTAAGAATACAGTCTTTATTTTTTGTGCAGATAATGGCACGCATGGCCCAGTCACATCAATCTGGGGAGATAACCGAACCAAGATCAAAGGTGGGAAAATGACTATGACCGATCGTGGATCCCGGGTACCCTTACTCGTAAGCTGGCCGGGGAAGATCGAGCCCGGCTCGCAGTGTAATGATCTGGTTGAATTGGCTGATTTCCTGCCCACCTTTCTTGAACTTGCGACAGCCCCCGAGCCTAAACAATCGATGGACGGAACAAGTTTTTTACCCCAGTTACTTGGAAAAAAAGGCTCACCCAAAGAATGGGTTCATATCGAATATGTAAAGAACCGGCAGATCCGAAACAAGGAATGGACCTATACCAATAAAGGAGACCTCATTAAAGTAAACCAACTGCGAGGACCAGAAAGTCGCCCAGAGAGGACGATAGATCATCTCAAAATTCGCAAGGAGATGGAGCTAACTCTTGGCCTGATCGTTAAGTAAGTTTGTAAAATTTAACTCCCAAAAAAGTTCTTCAAAAAAACTTTTTATTAACTGGCAAATTGTTGCCCAGGTATTGCATCTCTCGAAAAATTTCTACCAAAACTTATTCTTTTATGCTCCACAAATAAGGTTTTAATATATAATCACTCAAAATTGTTTAAAAATAAAAAATTCATGAAATTATCATATACTCGAACACTCATCCTTACACCAAAACTTATTCTTTTATGCTCCACAAATAAGGTTTTAATATATAATCACTCGAAATTGTTTAAAAATATAAATTCATGAAATTATCATATACTCGATCACTCATCCTTACACTCACGCTTGCTGTATTTTGCTCTTTTGCTTTGGGGGCGAAGAAAGTTGTCTTCTTGGCTGACGGCGGAAAAAACAACGAAAAGCATAACCATGTCGATGGGAATGACATTTTGGCAAACGCACTGGAAGAAAGTAAACTGGGTTTTGAAACTGCCCAATACAAAGGCTGGCCAACTGACCCCAAAGCCTTTGATGGAGTGGACTCTGTTGTTATGTTCTGTAACGGAGGAAAGAAGCATCACTTGGTGATGAAGCACCTCGACCAATTTGAAAAGATGATCAACGATGGAGTGGGGTTTGTATTCATGCACTACGGGGTGGAAGTACCCAAGGGAAGAGCTGGCGATTTGATGCTCAGGGCAATGGGTGGATACTTTGAGGAACACTGGTCGGTAAACCCTCACTGGAAAGCCGATTTTAAATCACTGCCCAAGCATCCAATTACCCATGGTGTTAAACCTTTTGTACAGGATGATGAGTGGTACTACCATATGCGCTTTCAACCAAACATGAAGGGTGTAACCCCCATTCTCTCCGCACATCCTCCTCAGTCCACCATGAACCGCCCGGATGGACCCCACTCCAATAATCCTCATGTTCGTAAATCTATGGCAGCCGGAGAAATCCAACATATTGGATGGGCCTATGAACGCCCCAACGGTAAGGGGCGTGGATTTGGTACCACAGGTGGACATTACCACAAGACATGGGCAAGAGATGACTGGCGTACCTTGATTTTAAATGCGATCGTATGGACCGCAGGAGTTGAGGTACCCAAAGACGGTGTGCCATCCATCCCCACGCTCAATATCGCATTCCCCAAATAATTGCGTTGGGTCGTTCCCTTTTAGGGATACGACTTTACTCCATATTCAGCTAAACCGGACTATCGCCTGGTCGTAGCCGACTTGGCGGGTGTAAGAAGTTTCTTTCTCAATTCGAGGCACACAGGAGTAAAGTTCGATTGCTTGCACCTTTTGGCAGAGCATCTTCAGTAAGGTGCGAATCACCAGGCGGGCATGTGGTGCACCTAAACAATTGTGTGGGCCAAACCCAAAACTAATATGGGGGTTGGGTGAGCGGTCGAGCACGATCTGATCCGCGTTTTTGAACACGCTCCCATCCCGATTAGCAGAGGGCCAACACAGCCCCACCCGGGAGCCCGCGGGTACTACTTGCTCAGCCACCTTTGCAGCATGCGGACAGGTTCGGGTAATGGCAGTTAGCGGGCTGACATAGCGTACAAATTCCTCGCAGGCAGGTAGGATCAGTTTCTCATCAGTCCTCAAAAAATCGAGGGCTTCCGGATGCTCGCTCATATAAACCACAATACTGCTAACGACATTGATGACCGTGTCTTTTCCGCCGGCAAAAGTAACATTGGCAATGCCCTGCTTTTCCTCGTGAGTTAATTTTCGCCCACGAAATTCCGCCTGATTAAGAAAACTGAAAAAGTCTTCCCCCGGCTCGCGTTCGGCCCGGGCAAATTGTTTGGCGGTGTATTCCTCCAAGCCAGTTCCCTCGCTCAAGGCATGTAGTCCCCAGGCCTCCCAGGCCTTTGCTTCCTGCACGGGCATATTGAGTAGACGGGTTAGGGCCCGGCACTGCAGAGGTAAAGCGAAGTTATGAACAGCATCGATTTCGCCAGATCCCAATACACTGGAAACCATCGAACCGATTAGGTCCTCCATGTTAGATATATACACTGGGTCGAGCGGACGCCTAAAGATCGGCTCGACAATCGCTCTAAAATCGGTGTGCTCCGGTGGGTCCATCTCGATGGGAATCTGCCGCATAGTGCGCATCTTTTCCTCAGTATGTGGAACCACCTTAAAGGGATGGTCGCTACTGAAAGTCTCCCAATCTTTCACCGTTTTACGAAGATCTTTCAGACGAAGAACAAAGGGGATTTTCTCCCCATTAAACTCAGTCATCAAAACACCGCTTGATCCACGAGCTTCATGAAAAGGATCTTGTGTAGAGGGCATAAAAAGAAGAAGGAAGTGCTGAGTATTTGAATAAAGAGTGGTTTTGGCAATCAAAGTACAATTTATAAATTATACAATTCACTGACCAAGGTTTGCCTTCTTTGTGAAGGAGTGACAAAAAGTTTCCCCATGTATTTATCTCAATCACGAGCAACTATTTTTTACTGCACTGCCCTATTGTGGGCCACTCTTCCTTGTTTGCTAGGCCAAGGATTAAACCTTGCTGACCCCACAAAGCACC
>JABBBW010000146.1 GCA_018607205.1 Opitutales bacterium
CTCTTACGCCGTGGGTACCACCAAAGCAATCAATGAGACGCTCTTGCATGGCAAGCACTTCATCTGTGGATAGAAATTTAACTTTCACTTACTGAGCCAATTTATGACCGAGTGATTGATGAGCTTTCATAGAGTCTTCAAGATGGCTCAATACTTCAGGACGAACACGGTGGCGACGTAGATAATCTTCGATCGCTTCCGTCAAGACGCCAGAAATACTCTGCTTTGATTCCTTGGCCAGTTCCCTGAGGTTATTCCAAGAAGACTCTTCAACTTTTGAACTAATCTTGATTGTACTCATAACCCAATAAAACATGCATGTCATGACATATCAAGATATGTCATCCAGGGCATGATTTCGTATACTTTTAGGGAAGCTAAGTTTTTAATAGCACAAGAATAAATAAGAATAATTGGCTCAACTAAGACTATTTTAGGTACCCTGACCTACTTTTATTCGGCCGTCTGTGTAAAGTGGTGCTGCTTTAAAACGGAATCGAAAAGGTGGTATGATATAACAGGACGATGAGAAATAAATTCCCAATAATTTCTCGGTAATCTCCAATGACCACATGAGTGACTATTGCACCAAGCATAATCAGCATCAGGAGGCAGCCGGAATAAACCATGAATGGAAAGTTTGCATCCGAAAGTAGGAAAGGAAGAACCATCCCGATTCCACAGGCAACCTCGAACAAAGCGATCGAGCGGACAATACGGGGGTGAAAACAACTGACCCAACGCATGCGCTTGGCTAGTGCATCCATGGGCTGGAAGAATCGATAAGCCCCGCCCACTGCGAAGATTAAAAAGAGCAAGACCTGGAGAGATACTTGCAAAGTAGGCATGGATAGAAAATTGATGAGAGAAGGAGGAAGATAGAAGGAAGCTTAGCTAGTGGCAGGCAGTAACAATTGGGTAGCCATATAGGCTATTCCAAGGCAGGCACAGAGCAGAAAAAAGGAGGGAAGCATACGATGCAACTCACTCTTCAATCGAATATGGGTAAAAAGTGCAGCGATCATTAAAACCGCAATACCCAGGGCACCAAGGCGGACAATAGTAAGTTCGTCATTGAGCAGCATGATCGCAAAGGAGAATTTGAAAATGCCTACAAGATCACGTAACCATTTGGGCAGGTTGAAGTGTTTAAACTCATCCTTGATGTTGTGGTAGCGGACACCCCATACAAAAATGATGGAACCGAACACGAGGATGCAGAGCAGTTCCAGAAGAACGGGCGTGGATTGAAAAAGAGTTGAAAGGTTGTGAATGCCTAAGTTTTGAATCATTCATGTATTCTTTCACTAAATGAACAGTCCCGCAAATCGCAAAATTAGATAGGGAAGATAAGGAAGAGTGAAATGAGAAAGGTGAAATATTTGGAAGCAGGAAAAGAAGGGCCGGAGGAGGGAAATGGATAAGGGATATTTGATGCACAAATTAAGCTTATATTAGATACGAAGTTGTAAAATTTACAGGAATCAATTTAGCTACTTCCCTACCACTCACTTTAAAGAATCATGAACTACCAAGAATATTTAGCAGAGATCGAAGAGCGTAAGGCACAAGGGCTAAGCCCTAAGCCAATAGATGGCAGTGACTTGCTGGCGGAAATTATTAGCCAGATCAAGGACGCAAATAATCCGAATCGCAAGGAGTCGGTTGATTTCTTTATCTATAATACCATTCCCGGTACCACCACCGCGGCCGAGGAAAAGGCAGTATTCTTAAAACAAATTATTTTGGGTGAGGAAGTTGTGGAGGAGATCTCCCAGGCCTTTGCTTTTGAACTGCTCTCGCACATGAAAGGCGGTCCATCCGTACGGGTATTGATTGACCTTACCTTTGGAGACGATGCAGAAATTGCCAGCCAGGCAGCCGAAATACTCAAAACTCAGGTCTTTTTATACGAGGCAGATACCGACCGAATCGAGCAGGCATACAAGGCGGGCAATGCAATCGCCAAAGATATTTTGGAAAGCTATGCCCAGGCAGAATTCTTTACCAAACTGCCCGACATTGATGAAGAGATTCAGGTGGTTACCTACATCGCAGCGGAGGGAGATATTTCCACCGATCTTCTTTCCCCGGGTAACCAGGCACACTCCCGCTCGGACCGGGAATTACATGGAAAGTGCCTGATCTCCGAAAAGGCACAGGGAGAAATCACCGCTTTGAAGAACCAGCACCCAGACAAGCGGGTGATGTTAATTGCAGAAAAAGGAACCATGGGCGTAGGTTCCTCCCGGATGTCTGGCGTCAACAATGTGGCCTTGTGGACGGGTAAGCAGGCAAGTCCCTATGTACCATTCGTAAACTTCGCCCCAATTGTGGCAGGTACCAATGGAATATCTCCCATCTTTTTAACCACGGTCAGTGTAACCGGTGGAATCGGGATAGATTTGGACAACTGGGTAAAGAAGTTGGACGAGGAAGGAAAACCTGTGCTCGACGCCAATGGCGATCCTGTACTCGAACAAACTTACTCCGTGGAAACTGGTAAGGTATTTACCATAAATACAACCACGAAGAAATTGTATGAAGGAGATCGTGAACTGACCGATATTTCCGCAGCCCTGACCCCTCAAAAGAAGGAGTTCATACGGGCAGGTGGATCCTACGCGATTGTATTTGGTAAGAAGTTGCAAAGTTTTGCAGCAGGTGCTTTGGGCATTGATATTCCAAGTGTTTATGCACCCGCCAGTGAAGTATCTGAACCCGGACAGGGCCTGACCGCGGTCGAGAAAATATTTAACAAAAATATGGTAGGTGTGAAAGCAGGCACCGTTCTGCACGCAGGTTCCGATGTTCGGGTGAAGGTAAATATTGTGGGTTCGCAGGACACCACCGGATTGATGACCTCGCAGGAACTGGAAGCCATGGCGGCCACGATTATATCCCCCACAGTAGACGGTGCGTACCAATCGGGCTGTCACACTGCATCGGTATGGGATAAAAAGGCTCAGGCAAATATTCCCAAGCTGATGAATTTCATGCACAATTTCGGCCTAATTACCGCACGGGATCCGAAGGGCGAATACCATGCGATGACTGATGTGATCCACAAGGTATTGAACGATTTAACCGTGGATGACTGGTCGATCATTATCGGGGGAGATTCCCACACCAGAATGTCCAAGGGTGTGGCCTTTGGAGCGGACTCCGGGACCGTGGCTTTGGCCCTGGCTACCGGAGAGGCAACCATGCCCATACCGGAATCGGTAAAGGTTACTTTCAAGGGAGATTTAAAAGAACATATGGATTTCCGGGATGTGGTACATGCCACCCAAGCCCAGATGCTCAAGGAATTTGGAGACAATGTATTTCAGGGAAGAATCATCGAGGTGCACTTAGGCACCCTACCCGCTGACCAAGCCTTTACCTTTACGGATTGGACGGCAGAAATGAAGGCCAAGGCATCGATCTGCATCTCACAAAACGATACGCTCATAGAATCTCTGGAGATTGCTAAGAGTCGCATCCAGGTGATGATCGATAAGGGAATGGACAACGCGACCCGCGTACTCCAAGGATTGATCGATATTGCAAACCGTAGGATTAACGAGATTGGTTCGGGTGAAAAGCCTGCCCTTACTCCGGACAGCAATGCCAAGTACTACCGCGAATTCGTAGTCGATCTGGATGTAATCAATGAGCCAATGATCGCCGATCCGGATGTAAACAATGATGATGTTTCCAAGAGATATACCCATGATACCATCCGTTCAGTATCTTACTATGGTGGAGACAAGAAGGTAGACCTTGGTTTTGTCGGCTCCTGCATGGTTCACAAGGGAGATTTAAAAATTGTTTCCCAAATGCTCAAAAATTTGGAGGAGGAAACAGGCAAGGTGGAATTTCATGCCCCCTTGGTGGTGGCCGCCCCAACTTACAACA
>JABBBW010000153.1 GCA_018607205.1 Opitutales bacterium
AATGGACAAAAAAGATATTATTGAGGTTCTTGAGCGAATTGGGACGATGCTTGAAATTAAAGGGGAGAACCCTTTCAAGATTCGTGCCTATTTTTCCGGTGCTCGCACCTTACAAACCATGGAGGAGGACCTCGGCGAAGTAATTGGCGAGGGTCGACTTGGGGAGATTCCCGGGATTGGTAAGGCTCTTACCGAAAAAGTTGAGACTTTGTACACGACAGGGGAACTTGAGTTTTATGATAAACTGGTTGCTTCGGTCCCTTCTGGATTAATGGATTTATTGGAAGTTCCTGGCTTGGGAGGGAAAAAGATCAAGGCATTGCACGAGCAACTGGATGTCGATTCAATCGACTCGTTGACTAAGGCATGCAAGGAGGGAAAAGTCGCTGAACTTAAGGGCTTCGGTGCCAAGACTCAGGAAAAGATATTGTCGGGTATAAAAAACCGGGAGGCTTATGCCGCTCGTCATTTGTGGTGGGATGCCCGGGCGGTGGTTGAGCGTATTCTACCTGCTTTGCAAGCTCTTCCTGATGTGGAGCGTGCAGAAGCCGCCGGGAGTTTTCGCAGGGGCATGGAAACGGTGGGAGACTTAGATTTTATTGTGGCATCTTCCAACCCTGTTCCGATTATGGAATGGTTTGTTGGAATGGAGGGAATTACGGAGGTTACAGCTCATGGAGAGACCAAGTCGAGTATTCGTTTGGAGGGGGGCATGCAGGCAGACTTGCGAGTGGTGCCAACCGAACAGTTTTATTTCGCCCTGCACCACTTTACCGGTTCCAAGGATCATAATGTGAGGATGCGACAAAAGGCTCTTTCTATGGGGCTTAGCCTAAGCGAATGGGGTTTGCGTCCGGAAGAGGAAAAGAATGCCACCCGTAAGAAAGGTCCGGTTAGTGCAAACTCGGAGGAGGATGTCTTTAAGGCATTGGGTCTTTCTTATGTTCCTCCAGCTCTACGTGAAGGAATGGGCGAGGTAGAGGCGGCAGAAAAGGACGAGCTTCCAAAACTTCTCAATTTCGAAGATTTGCAGGGTTGTTTTCATAATCATACCACCGCATCGGATGGAAGGAATTCGTTGAGGGAAATGGCGGGGGAGGCTGACAAAAGAGGCTGGGCATACTTAGGGATTGCCGATCATTCAAAATCAAGCTTTCAAGCGAATGGACTGGATGAAGAAAGACTCCTCAAGCAGGTACATGCGATCCAAGCCATTAATGATAGCGGAGAATTTAGAGTACGTTTGTTCTCGGGTTCCGAAGTCGATATCTTAACAGAAGGCCGTCTCGACTTTGAAGACTCTGTTCTCGAATCTCTCGATTATGTGGTTGCTTCGGTGCATAATGGGCTGACCCAGGACGAAGCTACGATGACCACTCGTTTAATTCGAGCGCTTGAGCATCCGCAAGTTACCATGCTTGGCCACTTGAGTGGTCGTCTGTTGCTTCGTCGGGAGGCGAGCAAAATGAATGTTCAAAAAATAATCGATGCTGCCTTGGCCAACGGAAAAATACTTGAGCTGAATGCCAATCCCATGCGTTTGGATATGGATTGGAGGCATTGGCGAAAAGCAGCTGATCGGGGTTTGCTTTGTTGTATCAATCCCGATGCTCATGCACTCCATCACTTTGATTTTCAATATGCCGGTGTACTTGCCGCCCGTAAGGGTTGGCTCCAACGGGAACAGGTTTTCAATACCAGGACTCTGCCCGAAGTGCTTACATATTTGGGCCTGAATTAAGCCTTTATTTTCTTATGGCACTTTTAAGTTACAGAAATTTAACCGTATCTTTTGGCGGTCCCTACCTACTCAACGATGTGGGTCTTACCATAGATAAAAAGGAACGGATCTGTCTGCTCGGTAGAAACGGGGAAGGGAAGTCCACCCTTTTGCGCATTCTTGCCGGTCAGGTGTCACCAGATAAGGGGGAGTTTGAAAAATTGCCTGATCTTCGCGTCGCCAAACTGGATCAGGAAATCCCTCAGGGTGTTGAGGGTACTGTGTTTGATGTGGTGGCCAAGGGATTGGGCAAAAAGGGGGACTTGCTCAGGGCTTACAATGAGGGAACTCGTGAACTTGCTGAAGACCCGGATAACCAAGAAAAGATTGAATTGGTGGATCGATTACAGGATGAAATTGATCAGTCGGATGGATGGAGCCTGGACCATCGTGTGGCTTCAGTGATTGATCGTGTGGGCTTGCAACCAGATGAACTTTTTGAGGTTCAATCCGGCGGAAATAAGAGCAGGGTTATGCTTGCCCAAGCTCTTGTCGGGGAACCCCATTTACTCATTCTTGATGAACCAACTAACCATTTGGACTTTGCGGGGATTCGTTGGTTAGAGGAATTTTTATCCAAGGCCGAGTTGGCGGTCGTATTTGTTTCGCATGATCGAGCCTTTTTACGTTTCGTTGCCACTCGTATAGTCGAGCTTGACCGAGGTAGGCTGACCTCCTGGACATGTGGGTATGAAAAGTTTTTAGAGCGCAAGGCTGAGGTTCTTGCTGCAGAAGAGAAAAATAATGCGGTTTTTGATAAGAAATTGGCGGAAGAAGAGGTGTGGATACGCAAGGGCATACAGGCGAGAAGAACCAGGAATGAGGGGAGGGTACGGGCTTTGTTCAAACTTCGCGCAGAAAGGTCAGAGCGTAGGGAATTGCAGGGGAAGGCCAACCTTGGTGCCAATAGTGCCCAAACTTCCGGTCGCAAAGTAATTTCGGTTAAGAATCTTTCCTATGCCTGGGGGGAGAAATCAATTGTTTCGAATTTTTCCACTACTATTTGGAGAGGAGATAAGATTGGAGTGGTCGGTCTTAACGGTTCGGGGAAATCGACCTTCCTTCAGTTGTTGCTCCAAAAACTTACTCCAATGACCGGCGAGGTGAATCATGGAACCAAATTAGAAATTGCTTATTTCGATCAATTGAAAGCTCAGGTAAGGGAGGACTGGTCAGTGGCTGAGAATGTAGCACCTAATGGAGATTTTGTGATTTTTAATGGAGAGAGAAAACATATTCTTTCCTATCTCCGGGACTTTCTTTTTTTGCCGGAAACCGCACGGGCTCCAGCAAGGATGTTGTCTGGAGGAGAGCGGGCCCGACTCCTGCTTGCTAAATTATTTTTGCAACCAGCCAACCTTTTGGTAATGGACGAACCAACCAATGATTTGGATGTCGAAACGATCGAACTGCTTGAGGAAAGGCTACTTGAATTCGAAGGTACCTTGCTTTTAGTAAGCCACGACCGAGATTTTCTTGATCATGTGGTAACTGCTACCCTTGCCCTCGATGGAAAGGGAGAAGTTGGCGAATTTACCGGTGGATGTTCCGACTGGATGAACCAAATGCTGGCGGGCAATTCAAGCAAAGGAAGCCCGGCAAAATCAAATAATCAAAACTCTGAAAAGCCTACTGCCAAGGCGCGCAAACTTTTGAATAAGGAACGGGAAACCCTTAAGAACTTGCCTGGAGAGATTGAACGGATGGAGACTAAGCGGAACCAAATTACCTCAGCTATGCAAGAGCCCAGTTATTATAGGGATCCAAGCAATGATCCGCAAAAAGACCAAGGTGAGTTAGAGGAGTTGGAGAAGGGCATCGCTTCCGCCTACCAACAGTGGGAAGCATTGGAAGCTTTAAGCTGACTAAAAAAAAATCCCTTGAATGATTGATTGATGAGTCTCCTAAAACCCTTGACTGATGCCGCCTTGTCTTTATCCGCTGAAGTCAAGGCCCTACAGTTTGCCGAACCCACTGCCTATATTTACAACCCTTTGGAGTATGCCTGGGAGATTCATAAGCATTATTTAGAGCTTGCTGGGCAGAGCCAAAAGAAGGTG
>JABBBW010000102.1 GCA_018607205.1 Opitutales bacterium
CCTGTTTGGCCAGCCTTACCTTCCTAAAACCTTTCAACTATCCGATCAGCGGTCCGATCGTACCATTTCCATAAATTCCGAATACCTGGTGTTCGGTCCAGACGGAGTCGCTAAACGAAACTCTCCTGTACTTATTTATCTGCATGGAGCAGGAGGCAGTCGGCCTCCGCTTAATCGTATGGGTATGCAGGCAAATGCTTTGCTTAAGGGAATTGAGCGTTTTGATAAGGGTCCTTGTTACGTGGTGGTTCCCCAGTGTCTGCCAGAAACAAAAAAGGGAGATCGGGCGACCTGGGAACCGGCGGATTTGAATCTTCTTCTCGATGATTTACTGGAGGAATTTCCTATCGATGCGAAGAGAGTCTATCTTACCGGAAACAGTATGGGGGGATATGGATCCTGGGCATGGGGTGGACATAGTCCTAAACGGTTGGCCGCGATTGCTCCAGTGGTCGGAGGAATAGGACCGGGTGGTCCCAAGGATGTTACCCCCGATTTGAAGAATTGGGCAAAGAACCTCGCCAAAGTTCCAGTCTATGCATTTGCCGGTGGGAAGGACCGGGTAGTTCCCGCAGAACGGTCGAAACGTATGGTTGCAGAAATTCTCAAAGCCGGAGGGAAGCAGGCAAAAATTAAAGTATTTCCAGATGCCGGACATAATGCGAGGCAGCTCGTATATTCGAGTGAAGAATTTTACGACTGGATATTTAGCCAATCAAAATGAAAAAGGTTCTTTTATCGATCTTTCTCATATCGGGTCTCGTTGCCTTGGCATGTATACCGGCAATCTTATATTTGGAAAGCCAGGGAAAGGTACAAAAACCTTTCCATCTTATACAGCTTCTATCCTGTATGATCTGTTTTCCCACCAGTGGATGGTTTCTTTGGAAAAGTAAAAAAGAGGTTTTTTCGAAAGTTAAAATAATTGCGATACTGGCCTGTCTATCCAGTGGTGCATGGTTTAGCTATTTTGTTTATGTGATGGTTATGATGGCTGTACTGGGTGCTTGATGAGTAATCTCTTTCAGAAAATCCATGGTGAAATCGTTGTGAGTATTTAATAGAATTTTCAGAATCGGATGATTTCTACAGTTGGGAGGACATGGATTTAGAAATCATCGAGTTTACCGATTTGGGAGGTAAAAGTTCACTGGAAGCCATCAGGAAAGAATTTTAGGTGAGTAAGAAAGTCTTCAAATAGGCTATTGGCGGACTTTATAATCAAGGTAGATTCAAGATTATCTAACAGGGTGTAAAGTTAGTAAGGAATTAGAAATAGCTCCCTCCACTTGCCCTTTCTGGGAGTAATAATCCCTAAAATCCTCAAGCAGAAGAAATTTCTGTATTCAAAGTTAAATTAGGCAAAAATATATTAAAAAAATGAGAAACAGATATAAAAATTTAAGATGAACCCTATAAGTTTTCCTATTTTACAAATTTGTTACATTAAATGTTTGGTAAAAATATAAAGTTTCTGTAATGTATTATCCATAGGGCAGTGAGCCTACCTTTATTGGTTATAAGTCTCACAACACACAAAACAGACGGTCACTTGGGCAAGTGACCGTCTTTTTTTTGCTCAAATTGTACGCTCAACCACTTTTCCAGTTCAGAATCAGAGTTTACGGTATATCCTAGTTCTTTGGCTTGGAGTTCTTCCAAAAGAAGGAGTTGGTCATCGAGTAAGGAAGGTGAAAAAAAGTGGTCTTTTCGATTTTGTAATCTTTTGAGAAGAATGTTTTGAGGAATTTGTAAGTGAAGAAAAAATACTGTTCCTTTCGCTGTTCGTAAATGGTCCCGGTAAGATCGTTTGAGGGCCGAGCAGGCGAGAACTACAGGTTTCTTGGAATGATCCATTTTTTTGACCAATCGATCGAGCCATGGGAAACGGTCTTTATCCCCCAATGAAATACCATGTTTCATCTTTTCGATCGATTTGGGAAAGTGTTGGTCATCTCCTTCGATCCATTCCCTTTCAAGGGTATCCGCGATTCTTTTTCCAAAGGTAGATTTTCCGCACCCCGACACTCCCATGACCACAAGATGGGCTTTCATGGGCAGTGGTACATATTGGTGGTGATGAATCTTCAATTCTGTAGGAAATTCGATGTGTTGGGTGCTGTCAAATTTTCTGATCTTTTGGAGTGACTTCCCAGTGAATGATAAACCAGCAGTACTTTCTCCAAAAAATTTGGCAACTGAGGCAGGTAAGGGTTGTCTCTACAGGCCTATTAAATATTTTGATTTTATGCCTTTCCGTACACTTATTCCTTCTTTTTTCGTTTTAGGTTTTCTGAGTCTTAGTGCAAAAGATAGTTCCTCGGTTGACTTTGCGCGGGAGGTCCTGCCCATTTTGTCGGACAAGTGTTATGCCTGCCATGGCCCGGATACGAAAAAGAAAGATCTTGTACGCCTCGATCTTGAGGAACTGGCCAAGAAAGACCTGGGCGGGTACCATGCGATCGACCCCAATGATTTGCAAGAAAGCGAATTGCTCTATCGTATTATTGATGAGGAAGACCCCATGCCCCCAGAGGATTTTGGTAAGACACTTTCTCAGAAAGAACAGGAGATAATCCGCCAATGGGTATTGTCTGGTGCCGAGTATGAGGAGCATTGGTCTTTTGTTCCTCCGATCAAAGCAGGTGTTGAGCCCCAGGGAAATCCAATCGATCACTTTATTGCCAGTGAATTAAAGGAAAAGGGAACGGGTTTTGCCAAAGAGGCCGATCGAGCTACTTTGGCGAGGCGAGCCTCGCTCATCCTTAATGGACTACCTCCAGAACCTGCCGAATTGGATGCCTTTTTGAATGACAAGAAGGAAGGAGCCTATGAGGGCTACCTCGACCGCATGCTGGCTCGCCACGATTATGGAGAACATATTGCCCGTTACTGGTTGGATGCGGTGCGCTATGGGGATACCCACGGTCTTCATCTCGATAATCGCCGGGGGATCTACCCGTACCGGGACTGGGTAGTACGTGCCCTCAATCAAAATCTGCCTTTCGATGAATTTATCCAATGGCAGTTGGCCGGCGATCTTTTGCCCAACCCAACCGAGGACCAAAAAATCGCTACCGGATATGTGCGACTCAATCCAACCACGGGAGAGGGGGGAGCAATTGCTACAGAATTTCAGGCAAAAAATAACTTTGACCGGGTGGAAACCACCGGCACAGCCCTACTTGGATTGTCCCTGACCTGTGCACGCTGCCACACTCATAAGTACGATCCCATTACCCACGATGAATATTTCGAGTTTCTCGCTTTTTTTAATAACACCGCAGAACATTCGATGGACCGCAATCAATATGTATACGGGGATCATTTAACCGTAGCAAAAGACCCGGTATCGAAAAAGAAATGGGAGGATTTTTTGGGCAAGGAAGCTGCCTTTCTTAAAGAAGTTCGGGCAACCGGAAAATACAAGGGAAGTGATGAGAGTTTAGCCAAACTTGCAGATTTACTCGTACCCGATCTGTCAAAGCCGGGTAATCGAGTGAAGGCAAGTTCCCAAAATTTTCACAAAAGAAGCCAAAAGCCCGAACACGCGATTGATGACCGGTTGGATACAATATACCTAAATCGTGATGGTAATGGCAGCGGCCTAACCATTTTCACCTCCAATGGGATCATCCATGGAATCAGTCTAACATCCGCTGCGGATCACCCAGGGCGGGACCCCAAGACCTACAAACTGGAAGGGTCCACTGATGGGAAAACTTTCACTTTAATTTCCGAAGGGGATGTGCCCAGCTTTACCAAGCGCAAACAGAGTAGAGAAATTCTCTTTGAGAACAACCAGTCTTTTACTACATACCGCCTAA
>JABBBW010000120.1:0-261 GCA_018607205.1 Opitutales bacterium
CAGCAGGGAAGTTTGGCCCATTTGCCGGGCAGGTCTTCGTCGGTGAGCAGACCCATTCGGAAGTGCAGCGGGTCTTTCTGGAAACCGTAAATGGCGTGAGGCAGGGAGCGGTCTGGGAATTTCTTTCCGGCTTTGAGGCGGGTATTGTACCTATGCGTCTGTCGGACGGGGGCATCTTGTTTATCGGCGGAACTACCCGTGGGTGGGGATCGCGCGGAAACAAGCCTTTCACCTTCGAGCGGGTGCGGTGGAAAAATGTGG
>JABBBW010000120.1:351-3260 GCA_018607205.1 Opitutales bacterium
AACCTTTACCGAGCCGGTAGACCCTGTCACCGCTGGTGACTTAGCGAGCTACCAAGCGAAGGCTTGGACTTACATTTACCAGAAGAAGTACGGCAGCCCGATGGTCGATCAAGTGGATGCCAATGTCACTTCTGCCCGGGTTGCTCCTGATGGATTATCAGTCGAACTTACCGTTTCTCCTTTAACCCAGGGGCATGTGCACCACCTACAGTCGGCCGGGGTGAAGTCAAAATCGGGGCAGCCACTTTGGCATCCCGATGCCTATTACACCCTGAACGAAATTCCCAATCCTTAAAACGGGGCAACCTCGACGACCAAGCCGTCGAGTTCCTCTGTCATTTCGATCTGGCAGCACAAACGGCTTCGATCACAGGCTTTAGATTCTAAATCGAGGAGGTCTTGCTCGGATTCAGTTGCTCTACCGGTCTTTTCGATCCAGTCCGGGTGAACACGTACATGACAGGTGGCGCAGGAACAGCACCCACCGCATGCTCCTTCAATTCCAGGCACTTGGTTTTGCTGAGCAATTTCCATGACTGTGCCAATGCCGTTTTCTTCAACAATATTTTCTCCGTGTTCGATAATGTAGGTAACTTTAGCCATAACCACTTTATAAAACAATGAATGCCTTTTTGGCAACTTGGATTGCATAGACTATGCTCAAATTTTAATGTTCAAAAGAATTTAATTATAATAAAAAATTGGCTCGATTGAACTCTTTTATCCAGCAATTATAAATCCCATGAAGCCCGATGCCCAATTTAAGATTTCTTTGATGATGTTTTTGCAGTTCTTTGCCTGGGGGGCTTGGTTTGCCACCCTTGGGCAATGCCTTGGAGCCAATGAGTTTTCTGCCGATGTGGTGGGTGCTGCTTATGGAAGTTCTCCGCTGGGGGCAATATTTGCACCTTTATTTCTTGGCTTAATTGCGGACCGTTTTTTTCCTTCGCAAGTGGTGATGGGGGTATTGTTTATTTTGGGAGGAATTTTACTTTTACTCGTCCCCATAACCGCTCAATTCGGAGATTCTTCACTGATGATTTGGTTGATGGTTGGAAATATGCTTTGCTATATGCCTACTGTGGGCTTGGGGAATTCAATCGCCTTCGCCCACCTTGATCGACTGACTTTTCCCAAGGTTCGAGTATGGGGAACCATTGGATGGATCGCAGCTGGATTAACTGTGGGCTTTCTTGGATGGTCCTCTTTGCTCGATATTTTTTATCTGGCTGGTGCTGTATCTCTACTACTCGGTTTCTTTTCTTTTTCTTTGCCCAACACTCCACCACCTGCAAAGGGGGAGCCAGTAAACCTGCGGGCTCTACTTATGCTCGATGCTTTTACCCTTCTTAAAAGGCCAGCCTTTGCCGTGTTCCTCGCCTGTTCCTGTCTTATTTGCATACCCCTGGCTTATTATTACGGACTAACCTCAAATTACCTCAGCAATGCGGGTTTCAAAGAAGCGGCTTCAACCATGACTATTGGCCAGACTTCAGAAATTTTCTTCATGCTTCTCATTCCTTTTTTCTTCCGCCGATTAGGAGTAAAAAACATGATTCTCATTGGCATGCTTGCTTGGGTTGCCCGGTATTTGCTTTTTGCTTTCGGGGCATCGGAGCAAGTGGTGTGGATGCTTTTGTTGTCGGTTGCTTTGCATGGTATTTGTTATGACTTCTTTTTCGTCACCGGTTTTATGTATACCGACAAGGTTGCCCCTGCCGGCATTCGTACACAGGCACAGAGTCTATTGGTCTTCTTTACTCAAGGCATTGGCATGTATTTCGGATACCAGGTTGCATTTGGTCGTTTTGGTAATGAGGTTACCAAATATGGCGAATTAAACGGGGCGATCGCAGGCAACCGTGCGGTTGAGCAATTAGGATTTGGAGAACAACTCGGAAGAATGTTTGCCGTTGACCTTCCCGCTGCCATAGACCCCGGATTGCTTGCCGAAACCATGCTCCAGTGGGAAAACTTTTGGATCTATCCCTCCCTACTTGCCGGAGGGATCGCAGTGTTATTTTTTCTCGCTTTTTGGGATAAGGTAGAAATTTCCAACGACGCTTGAGCAGATAAGTTGCCTAGGTGAAATTGCTCGTCCTTATCCGGCATGCGAAGTCCAGTTGGGATGATCCGCAAGTGGATGACCACGACCGTCCGCTCAACGAGCGCGGTCTTCGAAATGCCCCCGAAATGGGCAAGCGTATAAGAGACTGCGGAGTATCCCTCGACGCCTTGATTAGTAGCACCGCTATGCGGGCCCGAACAACCGCAGAAATCATCGCCGGCTCAATAGATTGGCCAATTAAAAGGATTTCTTTTGATTCAAACCTTTACCATGCAAGTGCGACAGAGTTGCAAAATTATGTTGGCAGTTTAAGTAACGACTTTTCAGGTGTCGCACTTTTTGGGCACAATCCTGGAATGACCAGCTTAACTGCAAACCTTTGGGGATTACCCATCGATAATATTCCAACCTGTGGAATGGTAAGGCTTGAATTTTTGGAGAACTCCTGGGACGAGGTAAGTTCTGCCATTCCTGTACGAGCTCAAATTGATTTCCCAAAGAATTTAAGTGGAGAGCCAATCTCTATCATCTGAACATTTGAAGAAAAAAAACTGCTGGGAGCAGCAGGTTTTATCCTGAATATTCGGTGAAGAGGTATTGGCGCAAGCTTGCAGCTTCGTTTTGATTGATTTCAAGAAGCTTCCGGGTTACATCTCCGATGGAAATCATGCCGACTAATTTTTCTTCCTCAAAAACCGGTAAGTGCCTGACTCTTTTATTGGTCATAATATGCATGGTTTGCCGAAGGGTGCTGTTTTCCTGAACCGAAATAAAGTTACTCGTCATAACTTTTTCAACTCTTGTTTTTTCCGGATTTAACTTGGCTGAAATTACACGGTTT
>JABBBW010000120.1:3270-3819 GCA_018607205.1 Opitutales bacterium
GTTTAACACATCACGTTCCGTAAAAATGCCAACATATTGACCGTTTTTAATTACCATAACCGAGCCAATTCTTTCCCTGTTCATCAGACCAACTGCTTTCGCCACCGTCTCTGCTACATCGACACAATAAACGCTCGAACTTTTTTCGTTTAATATAAAAGATATGCTAATATTCTGTAAATCCATACTAAAATATAGAAAATAATTACAAAATACGCAAAATATATGTTATAAATTTTTTAGGTTTAAGCACTAGTTCGTTGGCTAATAAAAACGGCTGATCCGATAAAGATTGATCCAATAGCCAGTCGAAAAGTGTTTTCGAAATTCATCGAAGTGGACTCTCCAAAAATGAAAAACGAACACATGACAGCCAACGGCACCACTGCATTGTTAAAAGCAGCCAGAGTTCCGGGATTGCTTACTGATGCTCCTTTATTCCAGAGAAAGAACCCGAGTCCGGATGCCACACAGCCTAAGTAAAGAATGGCTTTCCATTGATCGGGCTGAATGGAGAGGGTATTTAAGTCGGAAAAGATGATACAGGAC
>JABBBW010000203.1:0-315 GCA_018607205.1 Opitutales bacterium
ACCTTAATGTTTGGTTATCTTCATCCAACTTACCAAAATAATTTGATAAATCAAAGGGACCGCCATGTTGAATACCCCCACCCGCTTCCTCTGGGTAAGTAATGGGTTCAGTTGTAAAAGGACCTTGGTTACCAGTAACATTTTCAGGCATTTCTAAGGCTACGGGAAAAGTAAAGACATTTGTCTCCAATTCTTCTACCCCGATATAACTCTCCTTAATTCTCGGAGGATCGTCTTCATCAAATAATTTAAAGGTGTAGACAAAGACTTTGGAATTAAAATCACGATCGGAAACTTGAATAGATGCATTGAGTT
>JABBBW010000203.1:325-3783 GCA_018607205.1 Opitutales bacterium
ATGCTTCAATTCAACTTAGAAATATTCTAGGAATTTTCAAAACTTGGGATTTTTGCAAATAATAAATCAACTTGGTTGCCAGCAAGGAACCCTTCACCCGTGAGCCCAAAGTTTCCCTCTGCATCACGAAATTTAAAGTAGCCGGCTGTATCTTGGGCGTTTTCAAGACCAGCAAATCGCCAAGTATAATTTTTGTCCACCCCTTCTGGGTCAACGGCTCGAAGTCCAGAGATAGCCAATTCAATTTCTTCAGGATGGAGAATTTCAAAACGATCACTGGGGTCTAAATAAGCGGGCTCATCCACATCTAAAGTTTCAAAGGTAAAATAAAACTCTTCAAAACTCCCTTCTTCATCAAAAGCGGTTAATTTGATTGTATAGTTCCCATCTTCTTCATGACTTTCAAAATCAGGCTCAAAAGATTCGGTAAAATTAAGGTCCACCCAGTAAACCAATGGAGTTCCATCTTCCTCACGTTGATAAATCTCGGAGATAGAAAATTTGGAGGCATCTGACCCTGAAAGTACTCGGGAAGTGATATTTTGTTCATCTAAAAGATCGGAAAAAGGGATGGAAAATCTGGGTTTAGAATTTTCATCAAATTTCACTAAAAATTCAGTCTGTCCAGCTGTCACACTTTGTTGGTAATAGCCAAAATTCCCGCCGTGTATTTCAAAATAAGCAGGCTCACCATCAAATTTGGTGTAACCAACAGATGGCAAATCTTTGTCATTTTGGATAAACATAGAAAAATTAATATCCACATAGGGAGAATCACCATCGGAATAACCTAGAGTAAAACGGTCCTCTCCAAATCGTAATTCATCGGGAGTGTAAACAAAAGTTTGAGGTGCTCCATCCTCTGCTCTTCCATTGGCTAATGAAACCATGCCCTTGGGGTCGGGAGAGAGTTCGGACTGCCAAAGAATCACATCACCGTCTTCATCAAAAATAGCCAAATCAATTAATTCCCTCCGGCTATCCAAACTCCACGGTTGTCCCTCAAATGTTGTAATATTGTAGGAAACGGGAGCATTCGAGTTGATGCGAACAGGGGGATCGTTGGCATCTTTTACAAGAATAAGAAGGGAAACGGGATCAGCGGCTGTGGCAAAGTCTGCCTGGTCATGGATTTGAATATTAAGGTCGTAAAGGTTATCCCCATCCGCGCTTTGGGGGCGCTCAAAGTTGGGAGCGGTACTAAAAAACACGGATCCATTCTCGTCGATTTCAAATAAGTTAGCGTCCGGACCAGTAGTACGGTAGAAAATTTGCGCACCTGGAATATCCGACTCATTATTATCCAACCTGTAGGCAGATAAAGGATGAGAGTCGGCATCAGAGGGGTTATAATCAAAAACTGAGGAATTGTTATTTTCTAAAAAAGGTATCGGCAATTCGAGTGGTAGATTGAAAGAGATTTCATCATCAAAATCATTCTCAATTTCTATCCGCACGATCATAAACAGACCCTCGGCCTTGTTACTTTCGTCTGTTGCTGAAATTGAAAACTCTAGCCAATCATTTTCAAAAGTAAAAAGATCGGGCTCTAAAACTTCAATTTTCAGTCTCCCCTCATCTCCGCTTTCCCATACCGTCCCAGCTTCGATTAGCAAAGGAGTTGTATGGGTGGTATCCGTACCAGAGTCGTAGGTTTGATAGTAAACCAGTTGATAGGCACTTGAGGGCGGAAGCCTCTCATTCTTTTGAGGGTGAGAGACATAAACCCCACTGGAAGTTTGCTTGAGCAGGTTAAGGCTGTGTGAAAGAGAATAGTTGCCCTCTTCAAAGGCATTCGATTCTTCATTGTAGAAACGCTCAGCCTCGACCTTGAAATCGAATTCCAAACTCGTAGGATTTTCAGTTAAAGAAGACCTAAACTCGTGAGGTCCATCGGATCCGTCCGCTGTTTTCGAAACACGATTTTCTTCAGCGGGAAACTTACGAACAAACACTCCACGTGGTTCTTCCGCAACATTCTGCAAGACTAAGTTTAAATTGTAAGTAACATTGTGAACTGGAATTGTATCAGTTGCCGAAATTTGCAAGGCAAAGCTTTCAGGTCCCAGAGATTCAAAGTTTAACGGAACTGTCTTCCACCTCAACTCATAGGAAAAGTACCAACCATTTTCCTCTGAGTTAGTTTCTTCATTCTCTATTCCTGTTGCAACGAGTGAGAAATTATCAGATTCCAGAAACAATGTGGGTTTGGAACCCTCATTTAGGGGGTTACCCCAATCGTTCGTAGGATCGGAATCAAAAAGGATGAAGTCAGCAATTTTTAGAGAGTTCTCAGGAAAATTAATGGTGGTAGTTTGGTCAGTCCTCAGGCTGATGCTAGAATCTCCGTCAATTTCCAAAGCTCGGATGACGGGGACATCAGGAGGGTCGGCAATTTCCAATTCAAAGGTAAAATTATGGTCAATAAAAGCATTACCCTCCCTAATTACTCCGGGCCAGATAAATTGATCTTTTCCCCCTGCATAGGGATAAGCCCGATAGTAAAAATAGTTTAAATTATTTTTATACTCATGATAAACGGTACCTTTTGCAGGTCCAAACGTAGCGGGACTCCAGGATTTCAACCACGAAGGTTCGGTAGGTAAAGGCTTGGTCCATGGATCAAAAACAGAAATCAACCTTGCACTATTTTTTGTCGTAACTGTTGCCCCGATTTGAATTTCGTACTCAACGGCACTTATCCCCGTATTTCCAGGTATTGGCGAGGCGGGAGATGCCGGCCAATTTACAGCAAAAAGAATAGGCGAAAAAATACTTATGCCCACAAATCCAAGACCTATCTTTTTAAGGATAAGACTGGGCGAAAAACGGAACCCATTTTTAATAGATAAAATAAACTTCACCGAATCACTAACTTATAGTCTATGTCTATTTAAGTTAGCAAAGTAATTATTATCAGAAGTAATTACAAATAATTCGATTCATATTTTCATAATCTGACTTTTGAACTTAAAATATCGTTTTTACTTCAATTATTGTTCTTCAAATTTATCTTTCTTGCCACCATTCTAATTTTCGTTCCATTCTCAACATCATGACAGCCCAATCCTCTCCCGCAGATTCCTATTGGAGTGACAGCCTAAAGCTCGTAGGAAAATTGTTAAGCATCTGGTTTCTCGTGTCCTTTGGGTGCGGTATTCTCTTCAAAGATTATTTAGATCAATTCTCAATTGGAGGTGCACCTCTCGGATTTTGGATGGCTCAACAGGGTTCCATCATTTGCTTTGTCATTTTACTAGTCGCTTATTCTTTCTTGATGAACAAACTGGATGAAAAGCACGGTTTCGGGGAGGAGGAAAACTGATGGACCAGACAACATGGAACTTCATCTTTATTGGAATCACTTTTGGGGTATATATCGGGATTGCGATATGGTCCCGGGCAGGATCAACCAAGGAATACTACACAGCTGGCGGAGGCGTTTCCCCTTTCGCCAA
>JABBBW010000184.1:0-1948 GCA_018607205.1 Opitutales bacterium
ATAAATAACAACTCCAAGCTCCATAAAAGAATTTGGAAAGTTGCCTGCGAAGAGTTGCGTGATGTGAAATAAAGGAACATACAGCGCCCTCATCCTCGTTTCTTATCTCAAATTCTTTAAGGGTTAGGCAGTTAAGCGTAAAAGCAAAACATATATAGATCCATCCCATGCAAACAGAGAAAGAATCTGCCCTTCCGAATTCCCAAAAGATACACCCCAATCCAAGTATGAACGAGGTGCGAATTTCCTTTGGAAAATACTCAAGTTTTCTCTTTCCTTCGATCAAACAAATTAAAAAGTTACTCAGAGCTAAAAAAAATAAACAAAAACCAACTGACAAAATAAATATACCCAGAGTACTCATTGAGTAGATAATAATTGCAATTAAAACTAATACCCAACCCACTACAAATCGGATGGGGTGTGCACGACCTATTAGAAACCTAGATGGACTGATTTTGTTATTATCTGTGGGTTCAAAAAAACGATCTGCAGAATAAGCCAACCAAACCGCCGTACCTAATATTAAGGTTTCATCGAAAAAAAATTTATTATTAAGTCCGACGGAAACAAAAGTTTTCCAAACTATCGCAACAAGTGCAGCATCCAATGAGAGATGATGTATCAATCTTCCTGGTTTCAAAATAATTATTTGCACACAATGCTGAAGGTTAGGTTTGCGAAGATTTCAATAAAGTGATAAAAAGAAACAATGAAAATCAAAGCATATTTAAAGCCTCAGTGCGGTTGGAGCATGGGTGTCAGGGCAATCATGGACAAATATTCCTTGGAATACGAAGATCTCGACATTATCAACAAGCAAAATCTTTTTGCAGAGATGGTAGAGAAAACCGGTCAGACTAACCAACCATGCGTAGAGGTAGATGGTGTTATGCTAACCGATGTAAGTGGTGAGGAAGTCGAAAACTATTTAATATCTAACAAACTTGTTGAATCTAGTGAACAAAAACCTGAAGCTCCAATAGATTCTGCTTGCTCTGACGAGGAGCATCGTCGTATGGCTGAAGAAAACCCTTCTCCTGTTCGATTCTTTTAACCTAATTCTTAGACCATGACCTACGTAGTTACTGAAAAGTGTGTTGACTGTAAATTTACAAGCTGCGTCTCCGTATGCCCGGTGGACGCTTTCCATGAACTTCCTGACCGACTCTACATCAACCCGGAAGCTTGCATTGATTGCAACGCATGCATGGACGAATGTCCCGTTGAGGCGATCTTCCCTGATATGGATGTTCCGGAAGAGCTTCAGGAATGGATTGAGTTAAATGAAAAAGCTGAAGAGTATCCTCAATTAGTTGGACAAATAGATGCCCTCAAAGGACCAAAGTGCTCAGATCCAGATGCGGATCAATAATCAATACGTTAAAACATAAAGAATATGCGTGTTCTCAAGCAGATTTGTTTTTTCATAACACCATTGCCCTATGAAAAATAAGTTATCTATCATTTCTTCTATAAAAGATGAACATCAACCTTTATCCCTTACTCAAGACGATAAAGCTTTTGTTTTCTTTTTATTTAAAAACACTGCACTTATAGAAATCAGCGAATCCCTGCACGAGATTACCGCAGGATCCATTTTATTAAGAAGCCCGCACATTCCCCTGGTTGTTAAACCTCATGGCAACGATGCGTTAGCTTATTCTAAAGTATACTTTAAAGGTAAGGATGCCTCAAAGGTGACAACCTTATCATGCATTGAACCCGACATTGTATTGAAACCATTGCACGTTCATTTCGCTGACAGCATAATTTCTAAAATAGAGGTAGAGATTAAAACCAAAAATTTTAACTGGGAGAGTATCGTGCTATCTCACATTTTAGAATTACTTGCCAAAACTCATCGCCTAACAAATCACAATTTCGTCGAGATTTTACCCGACCATGCTCAAAAACTCCGTGATTTGCGGGCAGAAATTCATGAAAA
>JABBBW010000184.1:1958-25034 GCA_018607205.1 Opitutales bacterium
GTTCAAAGACCGTGCGATCTTCCAAAAACTGGAAAATTGAAGACATGGCTGGTATCATGAAACTTAGTACGAGTCGATTTGCTTCTCTTTACAAGACGACTTTTAAAATCAGCCCCACCGAAGACTTAATTCAAACCCGAATCGATCAAGCGAAAAAAATGCTGTCAGGTTCGAAAGTAAGCGTCAAAAGAGTTTCCGATGCATGCGGATTCGAGAGCGTTCACTACTTTCACAGAGCATTTAAGAAAAGAGTAAACCTTACGCCCAAACATTATCAAAACAGTCAATTCGCCCAAGAGGGTTCTGTTTTCACATCCGAAAGACACTTCTCATTGGACCGCCTAACTCAAAATGCTGAGTACTCGGGAATCATTGAATTAATTGATGGAGAGTTGCGCTTTCATGGAAACACCTCTCATGTCTCAGAACTATTAGGCTATTCGCAACAGCATCTTCATGATAATCCATTCATTAATTTTGTTGCTCCTCAGGATACTTCAATCGCACTTGAAGGTGCAGCTAAGATAATGAAGGGTAAAAATGTAATGGATCTCAACATTAACCTAGTTCACAAATCTGGTACAAATGTTCCTGTTCAATTTTCGGCACTCCTCAAAGGCAAAAATTGGTATTGGTTTATGAAGCATGCTGCATTAACAGTTGCTTAATTCCTTTTTATTTTTTCTCAGCAGACCAGCTAAAGTTTCCCGCACCTTGGCCGTTAACCTGTTTTTCTAGGCCGTCATCTACTGCGAACCTAACATGTTCGAGAGATGAACTGTAGCACCTAAAGCTTTTGCTAAAGGGTATAGATTTCTCCCAGCCCTTACTGAGGTTTTTAAATTCATGGAAAACTTTAGGTGACTTCCCTTCATCGCTAATAATGAGTCTTTCTATAGGTCCAAAAGTCGCCAGTTTAAGCATCAAATCCACAGAAATTTCATCAGTTGTATTGATACTATCAATGGATCGTTGAGGATTGCCCGTCTTGGGCACAGTTTCACGAACTGAAGATTCAGACGAAATAATTGGTTCTGACGAACCTGAATCCAATTTTTGATCATCCGAGGAAAAGATTATAATTAGAATGATAGCAAAAAGTACAAACCCTCCTGAAATTAAACCAATAAAAATGAATGGATTTTTAGAGGATGAGAGCGAAGTCTTGGCTCTAGTAATTCCCTTGTGATCAACGGAGCTAAAATCTTTTGATGAATCAGCTGATTCAGAACCCCCAATTTTACCAATTGGTTTTTTTACGGAGCGACCTTTATCCCCTCCTATTTCTAAATTTAAATCATCAACTGCGGACTCAGGATCTATACCTAAAAATCGTGCATAAACACGAATAAATCCACGCAAATAAACTTCTGGAAGTTGAAGATCGAATTTACCTGCTTCAAATGAAGTTAAAAAATCACCGCGAATCTTGGTAGATTCTGATGCTTCTCGTATGGATATCCCTTTTCGATTTCTAGCTTCTTCAAGTTTTTGTCCAATGGCCATCGTATATTATGTTTAGTAAGCACATTTTCAGTAAATTCGAAGATGATCAAGTTGAGAATTTCAAATGATTAAAGATCCATTAGAATTTCTCTTCCTTGACCAGGCAAGTCGGGACCTACAATTCCACGATCTTCCAACTCGTCCATAATTCTTGCTGCCCGATTATATCCAATACTTAATTTGCGCTGAAGGTTTGAAGTCGATGCTCGCTTGGTTGTGCGAATAATTTCCACAGCTTTTTTTAACATTGGGTCATCGTCAGATTCCCCATCTCCAGCACCTAAGACATCGTCTTCTCCAGCAGAATCAATCTGCTCCCTAACTTCTTCAATGATTTGCGGAGGGCCATTGACTTTTAAGTAGTCTACAATCCCGTTTATTTCTTCATCGCTAACAAAAGCTCCCTGTGCCCTCATAAAACTCGCACTACCCGGGGGTATAAAAAGCATATCTCCTTTACCGATCAAAGACTCAGCACCCTTTCCATCCAAAATTGTCTGGCTATCACGGTAGGATGCAACTCGAAATGATATTCTACTAGGCAAGTTCGCCTTAATCACCCCAGTGATAACATTTACTGACGGCCTTTGTGTAGCAATGATAAGGTGTATACCTGCTGCTCGAGCCAATTGGGCAAGACGAGCGATTCCTGTTTCAACATCTGCTTGTGCCACCATCATTAAATCAGCCAATTCATCAATAATACAGACAATGTAAGGCAATTTATTTTCAGGGATTTCTAAGACATCATCGTCCCGGGGAACTTGAATTGATGAAAGAGCAGCTCGTTCTTCTGCCGTCATCTCCGCGTCCAACAACTGGGCCTTTTCCTTTTCTTCTTTGTCCTTTAGGATTTTAGCGTTGAAACCTGCAATATTACGAACTCCTACTTTTGAGAAGATTTGATAACGGCGCTCCATTTCAGCCAATAACCATTTTAAAGCACCAGGAACCTTCTTAGGTTCTGTGACCACCGGAATAAGCATGTGAGGTAAATCATTGTAGACTTTCATTTCCACAATTTTTGGATCCACCATAATGAATCTTACATCTTCTGGACTTGAATGATAACATAAAGAAGCGATGATCGCGTTTATACAGACCGTTTTCCCAGATCCCGTAGACCCTGCAACCAACAAATGAGGCATCTTGGTTAGATCCGCAACCAGAGGCCTCCCACTAGCTTCTTTACCCAAAACAATAGGGATTTCAGCATTTGCATCAGCCCAAGCTTTTGATTGCAAGATTTCTTTGAGGCAAACAGGTGCCGATATATCATTAGGTACTTCCACGCCGACACATCCTTTGCCAGGAACGGGAGCAAGTATGCGCACTCCGTCCGCCATTAGAGCCATTGCCAAATTTTTGTCTAAATTGGCAATTTTTTCCACCCTGACACCGGCCGCTGGATGAATATCATAACGGGTAATAACGGGCCCTGTATGAACTTCTCCAATTTCAACATCGATCTTAAACTCATGCAAAGTCTCCTTTAATCTCTTCGCTTTGATCATATGATCTTCATCTCCACCAGAAGAAATTTCAGGAGGTTCCATTAACAATTCAAGAGTAGGGAATTTATAATCTCCCCTCCGCTCAGGAAATAAGTCTGTAGATTTTTCTGTTTTTTCCGCTCTTACCACTTTGAAGCCGTCGTCCAAAAGAACTGATTCCTTAGCTTTACCCACATCCAATTCTTTTTTCTTTGAAGGGGAAGCAGGTGGCTCTTCTAAATTTGTTAGGGGTTCTGCATTTTCTTCTTTAAGTTCTACTTTATCAATTTTGGGAGATTTAAGTTTTTTAAGATGCGAAGAACCTGTGGATGACTGAAGGGGCTCTTTAAATTCAGTACTCTGACGAGAGATATCACCAAACAAGGCATCTTCGCCTCTGTCTTTTTTATAAGAAAATATTTTTTTCCAAATGGATGTGGATTCTTCAGTATTTTTATCTTTTTCAGGAACTGTAGAGTTAACTTTATCTTCGATTGTTTTTTCTCCGTTTCTTTTCAGGGATGAGAAAAGACCAAACAAGAAGACCACAGAGTTTTGTACTTTTTCCACACCGATAGAAAAGTGAAAAGCCAATGAGAAAATCATCATAAAAATGGCTAATAGCCAAGTTCCTACACCACCTATCCAAACCTTTAATAACCCGCCACTTTGTTGCGTAGATTCCTCGAGTAGTGGAATACCAGAATACATCCATGAACCTAGGACACCACCAGCTCCATGCTCCCAAATTGACTGATCGAAAAGCGGTAAACCAGAATCTTCAATTGATGAAAAGTCTCGAAGGTTAGCTATTAGGCAAATTGAAATAATAACAAAAGGAAGAGGGAATAATTTTTGAAATTTTTGTTGCTTCGTACTTGGTTTCAAACAAAGCCAAGAGGAAACCCCTAGTGACCAAGGTAATAACCACGCGGATATCCCAAAAATTGCAAAAACATATCGAGCAATTAACAAACCGGCTTGACCCAAGATGGGAGCGGGACCGTCAGGAGGGAAATTATGATAGTTCAATGGATTATAATCTATAAAAGATATCAAGCTCAATAGAGATAAAATGGCTAAGAAAACCCCCCAGCCCTTTCTTTGAACCGGTGACAAATCTGACAGACCACTTCCTTTTTTGTTTTTAGCAGATACGTTTGCCACTATTATATTTTGGGCGTATAAATCACCACATCTGAATTTCACCACACATTAAGGTATTGAAACTGTAATGCACAAAATTTTCAAGTTTGAACCTCATTATTTCGAACGAATATGGGGAGGACGCGCATTTCAGACTATTTTAGGAAGAAATATTCCAGCTAAGCAAAATATCGGAGAATCTTGGGAAATCGTCGATAGAGATGATTGCCAGTCTGTACTTACTCATTCTGAAGGTGAATCCATTACATTACGGGCATTGCTCAAGGGACAGCCCCATTATATCATGGGACCTGGTTGGAATGTAGACGACAAATTCCCAGTTTTGGTTAAATGGTTAGATTGTAATGAACGCCTCAGTTTACAGGTTCATCCTCCGAAATCTGTTGCTGGTTTAATTTCTGGTGAGCCGAAAACTGAAAATTGGTATGTTGCTCATACAACAGCCGAGGCTGGACTATTTGTCGGTCTTAAATTTGGAACAACAAAGAAGAAATTCATTAAAGCTCTCAAGGAGAATAAGTTAGAAGCAGTCTGCCATCGTATTAACTCATCTGCAGGGGACTCCATATTGGTTAATAGCGGATCGATACATGCAATTGATGGGGGTAATCTCATCTTAGAAATTCAACAAAATTCGGACACAACATATCGAGTTTATGATTGGGGCAGGAAAGATAAGACTGGATTTACCAGAAAACTCCATATCGAAGAGTCGTTAAGGTGTATTAATTTCAACGATTTCGAACCCGAAATTACTTCCACTAATAACTCTCAAGTTCAGGTACTAGCCGAGTGCAAACACTTTAGGATAAGAAAGTTTACATTCCCTAAACCGATGAAACTCAAACTGAAAAACTTGCAACAGCAATGCATGATCCTTAATCCCCTTTTTTCTGATATTTCGGTTGCAAACGAAGTCATCCCGGCAGGTACACTTGCCCTTTCTCCCTATGCAGAGGATTGTGAAGTTCAAATTAATCAACCAGGAGAAATGATTTTAACGGACAACTTCTTTACTCCCCAAATAAATTCAATATAAGGTTTTAGTTATAATTTCATTCATGTTGACCTCAATTTAGAGATTAGATTTAATCATTCCTTTTGTGCTCAAAACCTTAATCATGGAAGACAAAGAAGACTTAACGGATTCAGACAATAATCAGACCGAACCTCCTGTAGAAGAAAACGAGGATTCGGATCAGAATCTAGAGGAGAGTCCAACCATGCTCAAGAGCCGCCTTCACGAAGCTTACAGTAAGCAGGAGGATCTACAGTCCAAATATTTGAGAACATTCGCAGATTTAGAAAACCTTAAAAAAAGATCTATTCGAGATCGTGAAGAGGCGATACAAAGGGCTCGACTACAACTTATTGAAGATTTGCTTCCTGTAATTGACGCATTTAAAATGGGAATGATTGAGGCAACCAAGTTTGATCCCGATGGTCCCATTGTCAACGGCTTCAACATGGCAACCAACCAACTTCAAAATGTTTTAGGAGAATATGGTTTAGTATGCATTGAAGAAACAGGGGGGCAATTTGATCCCAATATTCATGAAGCTATTGGTCACGAAGAAAGTGAAGAGGAAGATACAGTTCTCAAAATAATTCGAATCGGATATCGATTAAAAGATCACTTGATCAGACCCGCTAGTGTAATCATTTCGCAGAAAAGAAAAGATCAGGCTTCGGAATGATTAAACTGATAAAACTTTAAAATACAAAAACCATATTATGCCAGATAAGGACTTCTATCAGGTGCTGGGTGTAAACCGAGATGCCTCTGACTCTGAAATTAAAAAGGCCTATCGAAAATTAGCCATTCAATTTCATCCGGATAAAAATCCCGGGAATAAAGAAGCGGAAGAAAAATTTAAAGAAATTTCTGCTGCATTTGATATATTAAAAGATCCTGAGAAGCGATCAAAGTACGATCAATTCGGGCACGATGCATTTCGAGGCGGCCACTCATCCGGGGGAGTCGATCCCTTTGATCTGTTTAAAGATGTTTTCGGTGGTGGTGGCGGAAGAGGTGGTTTTGGTAGTATATTCGAGGACTTCTTTGGAGGAGGAGGTGGTGGAGGCAGAGCATCTGAGGGGGTTAGCGGCAATGATTTGCGAGTCACCGTTTCCATCTCTTTGGAACAATCTGCTAGTGGTGTAGAAAAAGAAATTAAATACTCTCGGCACCTTGAATGTTCAGAATGTGAAGGTTCTGGTTCTGCAGATGGCTCATCCAAGACAATGTGCCCAACTTGTGGAGGTGTTGGTCAAGTTGCCTCTAATCAAGGATTTATAAGTATCCGAAGAACCTGTCCAACTTGCAATGGTTCTGGTGTGAAGATTGAAAACCCTTGTAATTCATGCTCAGGACAAGGTCGCAAAAAAAGCAGCGATTCTGTGAAAGTTAAGATTCCCGCAGGGATCCACGACGGCTCTAGGCTTTGTTCTAGGAATCGTGGGGATGCAGGCCCACAAAAAGGTCCATTTGGTGACTTGTATGTCGATGTTCAAGTCAAAGCACACGATCTTTTTGAAAGAGACGAGGATGACCTGTTTCATGAACTCTTTATCCCTTTTACTTTATCAACACTCGGAGGAACGGTTGAAACTCCTACATTAGATGGTAAAGTGACACTAAAAATTCCTCCTGGAACACCATGTAATAAAACATTTCGTATTCGGGACAAAGGTATGCCCAACTTACGATCACCTTCTCATAGGGGAGATCTATATGTTAAAATCGTTATTGAAGTTCCCAAGAATCTAAATAAAGAACAAAGGCAGAAACTAGTCGATTACGGACTTTCATGTGGAGAAGAAGATCTAAGTTCTGAATCTGGTATATTAGATAAAGCGAAACGTTTTTTTGATGGGGATAATTAAAAGTGTCCGAAATCGAGATTCCAGTTAAAAATTCATACTCTTTTGAGGAAGTTTGCAAAATTCGCACAAAAAAAGAGCAACAAGGTAAATCAATTGTTCTAACAAATGGATGCTTTGATTTAATCCATGCCGGGCATATTTACTCTCTCGAAAAAGCCGCTGCTCTAGGAGACGAACTTTGGGTTGCTTTAAACTCCGATTCCAGTATCCGCAAACTAAAGGGAATTAACAGACCCATCTACAGTGAAAACGAAAGGGCTTACCTGCTTGGTGCTTTAGAAGTAGTCAACCTAACTTTCTTTTTCGACAGTACAAACCTTGCTCAGGAAATAAAAAGGCTAAAACCTGAATTTTATGCCAAATCTGGGGATTATTCCTTAGATAATTTAAACCCTGAAGAACATGCGGCTCTAGAAGAAGCCAATACCCAAATTTGTTTTGTTCCGTTTCTTGAGGGGTTTAGTACCACCCGAACTGTAGAATCTATTAAAAATACCTAAGTTTTAAATATACTGTGAAAACCATAATCTTAGGTTCAGGAAATGGAACAAATTGCCAAGCGCTTCTTGACGCTTTTTCTGACGGATTACTCGGAACAACAGAAATAGTTGCCGTATTCTCAGACAGGCAAAATAGTGGGATATTAAAATGTGCTGAAAAGGCCGGCATTTACTCATCTTATCTTGGCAAATATCCCCGCATTCAGGAGAATGAATCGTCCCACTTTATCATAGAAGAAGACCATTGGATAACAGCAATTAAATCGAAACAGCCCGACTTAATTGTTCTTGCTGGCTTCATGAAAATTGTCAGCCAAAGATTTATCGATTCATTTAATTCGAAAATTATCAATCTGCACCCTAGCCTACTGCCTTGCTTTCGTGGTTTAAATGCAATTAAGCAAGCATGGGATGCAGGTGTGAAAATTACAGGGTGCACTGTTCATTGGGTCTCATCTGAATTAGATGGAGGGCCCATTATCGCACAGGCACCCGTTCGTATTATGTCCTCCGATACTATCGAATCAACTACAGCAAAAGTACAGGCTGCTGAACATATGTTATTACCCAGTGTTGTCGCAGATATTGCTCATACTGATTCAATCGCTAATCCCCGTGATTAAACTCACAAGCTCAATCCCCGAAAGTTCCCTTGATTATATCGATGGATACCTATTTGAACATGCTCCTTCGCCTTGGATTGTAGAAATTGATAAACTAACCGGTGGTATGGTTGTGACTGGATACTTCGCTACTCAAAGCGAGATGCATAACGAAACTTTTCAACTTAAAGGTGAATTAAAAGATTTTCTCGAATTTAATTTCTCTCAGGAAAACATCCAAGATACTGATTGGAAAAATTCTTACAAAAAGCACTTTAAAGCATGGAGTTATAACGGCTTTCACCTTGTACCTTTATGGCTTAAAGATGATTTCAATATACCAGCAAACAATCACGCACTATTTTTAGATCCTGGCATGGCATTTGGTACGGGAAATCATGAATCTACACGAATGTGTATTGAATTCATAGTTGATGACACAAATTCTAAAAGCTGTGGAGATTCATTTGTTGATTTGGGATGTGGTTCCGGAATTTTAACTATTGCAGCATCATTACTCGGTTTTTCTAGTGTCCTAGGATTCGATAATGATGAAGATGCTGTTCGGATTTCCTCTGAGAATGCTAGTGTAAATAATTTACCAAACGACGTTAAGTTTCAGGTCAATGATTTAAACAAGATGAATCACTCATTGGGGAAATTTGATTATGTGGCAGCTAATATTCAGGCAGATATTTTAATAAGAAACGCTGAAAAAATCATCGATTTGAGCAATCCTAACTCTGTAATTATCCTTTCAGGAATTTTGGCTAAGGAGGTAAATCAAGTATGTGATTGCTTTCAAAATTTAAATCCGGACGGCGACATCCAAATTAACTTGAAAAGGATGGGTGATTGGGCAGCAGTCAGGATTATAAAATCTGACTGCAGCTAAATTAGATAAGCTACACAGTTTTGTAAAACCTAGCTCCAAATATTTAAAACTTTCAAGATTCCTGAAAGCCAAGTATATCAACCACCTAAATAAGTAAGGGCCTTAGGGATTGGTAAAGTGTAAAAAGCAAAACGATTTATTCCTAGAGCATCGATTTTCGTAGAAACTTTTTCCATTACATTTTTCACAGATGTAGGAGCGAGTGAAGTATATACAATTGCCCACTCTTCATTACACATATCTTCCCCGGTACTCGCCCGATCAGCCATAACTCCAAAATTAGTGCTAACACCTGGCGCACCTGCATCGAGTATCGCATCATAAACATCTGAATAATGATCACGAGGAACAACACAGTACAATCCAACTAAGTCTTTTAAGAAAGAGGTGCTTAGCGAAGTAGATTTGGTCTCTACACTACTTCTCCAGTCTTTTCCGCCTTTGACTTCATCCAATGCTGAGATGATTTGTTCCATACTAGCTCCGTGCGAAGAGCTAGCAACAGTACTGCTAACATTTATGAGTCCGTTGCTGACAGGAATCGAATACATAAAACCACGACCGGGTTCAGTAATTCTTCCTGCTCTTGCCATACTTGTAAATACGTCACTCGACTCTGAACGATCAACCACACACCACACAAATTCTTTTTCTGGTCCCTTGGTCATGCGAAGTACCGGTATCTTGTCTCGGATGCCACCTCCTTCGCCAAAGGTTACAGTAGGGCCTGGTGCTCCTGCAGCTAGGGCAGCTTGTGCTATGTCTTCTGCAACTCCCTTCTCACAGATACAACAAATCGCTTCCATAGTAATCTCAGTAGAATTACCACCTTCTCCTTCTCCCTCGCCTTCCGTTAGTGGAAAACTTGAGGAATGCTGAGCTTCACTACAAGGAATACTAAAAATAGCTCCTGACCCAACACGGTCTAACCTGCCAGCTTCTATAGCAATTTTTGAAATTCTTTCATTTTGACTTTCAGGTACCAAAACTTGAACTAGGCACTGTTCAGGTGCAGGAGGGGGGAACATCTTAGCTAGAAAACCTCCTTCATTCAAAATTGAACCACGAGCTGAAACTTGAAAAATACCCTTAGCACCAGCTTTTTGTAATTCCTTCGAAACTTTGTCTAATGAATCTTTTGGTAAAATTAAATTTACCAAAGAAATATCGTTTTTAACTTCTAAATTATTCATTATGCAGCCTCCGCTAATTGTTCTGAAGATTGATTGCCTTTTGGTTTTTTTCGAACCAACAGACCAACAGTAAGCACTGTAATAATTGGTCCAACCGACGCAAGTGATAGAACACCAAAACCATCAATGGCTCCAGTCTTTGCACCAATACCAAGTCCCATAGCCAACACTAGTGGAACCGTTATTGGACCGGTTGTTACACCTGCACTATCCCATCCGAAATTAACAAAATCTTCACTCGAAATAAAAGTGAGAATTAAAAGCAAGGTGTAAGGGGGGATCAGGAGATACCAAAGTTCTAAATTGAATGCAATTTTAGCTACACCTGTGGCAATTCCCAAAGCTACTCCAGTAGCAACAGCTTGCATAAGCAAATTTTTCTTAAAAGCCCCAACAGTTATTTTCTCAACTGTAGATCCTAAGGCATTCAAGGCAGGTTCTGCTAAGGTTGCTCCGTACCCTAAAATAAACCCAAATAAAATCGCTAAGCATTTACCAACTGTGGAAGATTGGAAAATAGGATCGATAAATCCCTCTGATTGCCAGGGTTGAATGGATGCAAAACTAGACACGACATTTCCGCCAAGCTGTTCACCAAGTGGGGTTAATCCAAGTGCAATCCCCAAGTTGAAAAGACACATTCCAATAACGGCACAAGCAATACCAATTACAAGTTCGTCCATATGCTTGGGTTTTTGCCTGAGGCCAACAATCAAAACAAATAAAAGAATAGAACATAATGGCACAATTGCCCATATGGCTCCTTCCAAAGCTCCGCGATCTTGATCAGGTCCGGTTAGTAACCCGTCCTGTTTGGAGTAATTAATAGATCCGTCAGGTTCTATACTATAAAAATCTTCACCCGGATCAACTTTGCCATTGTTATTCTTATCACTCTCTAATGGTTTAAAGGTATTCGGGAAAAAATCGAACTTGTTAGTAAACGCGGTAGCAACATCTGCGTCTGGGTTCCAAAGAGCATCTGGAGCTTTGTATCCCTCCCTAACAACATAGGTCTTGGCGCCACGAACCTGAACATTTTCTCGGCCTCCACCTGATAATACTGCTGGCACGATTGCCCCTTCGGCAACTTTAGTTCGTAGTGCATAACCTTCGGGCAGAGCGTTATTTTGATTAAGATAATTTTCAACCATTTTCCTCTCTTCCACAGACAAAGACCACGAAAGCTCTGTTTCACCAACACCTGAAACAGACTCTATCCTGGATTTGGCTTTTATATCCCCAAATTTTTGCAAGTCAGTTGGATAGTTTGTTCCATACTTACCGGCGCTCTTATGCCAACTAGCAGTTGATTCAGAGGCAAAGTAGTAATTGTCTGTGTTAAACAAAAAGAGAGCGTAGCACATTACAGCAAGTATTGGAAAAAGTGAAGCTAAGGTAACGACACCAAAACCCGTATTACTTGAACCACCAGTAGATACGATCCTACAAACTCCAATACCTAGTGCAAGTACAAGAGGCACAGTGACTGGACCTGTAGTTACCGCACCACAGTCCCAAGCCAGGCCTAACACATGCTTAAGCCTGTCGTCGGAAAACTGCATGTACAATGTTATGCAGGAAAGAGTCACAACACCGACATAAATGAATGGCTTAAGAGACCAGCCTTTATAGAAGCGGAGAACACCGAGGAGGACAGCGATACCAACACCAACACCGACACAGTTTACTAGGAGCCCTGCTCCAGTATTTAATATGGTCCACAACAAAGGTGCAGCTGTGGGATCTACGCCAGCACCGGCAGCTCTTAATACCCCAATAGCCGGTTCCGCGAATGTAGCAAATGCACCCAACACAAAACCAAAGGCAAGACTTGTGGGAAGACAAGGAATACCTAAGATTTTCTTTCTTGGTAATGTAGAACCCAAAGATTCACCAAGTGGCATCAGACCGAGTCGAAGACCTTCCATAAAGAAAGCAAGGCCCACGATAACAATCATAATCCCGGCTGCAATCATAAGAGAATAGACGATGGGCAAACCCAAAACAAGAACCTGAAAAACAATTAAATAAAGTATAATAAACCAAACACACTGAATCTGCTCGACTATTTTATCTTTTGAAAATGATAAAATGATGCCGAGTTTTTGCTGCAAGCTAAGTTGTAGTTTATTGCTATCGGAGGATTGTTCAGTACTCATATGTTAAAAATTTATAGTTATCATTGAATTTTATAACGCGCAGGTAAAGGTTTAAACAAATGTCTAATCACGCCAATTCGCATTCGCTAGGGAAAGGGAGGTTCTGTTGGAACCTGATTTTAAACGGATTGGATTATTCCAAACCGCACCAATTTTTCCGACCGGTGCAGTACCTAACAAGTAATAAGATGCAGGTACTATGTTTTTGAATTCGGCAAAACCATCAATGTCTGTTCGTATCCTATGCCCTTTTCCTTGTTCCACTTGCTCCAAAAGAATGTTACGGATTCTTTTGTAAACTCCTGGATAAGAAAAAGGTGATTTTCTGGCTTTCGCCCAAAGTTCTTCGAACGAACTAATTTGTGGATAATCTTTGAGAAAAAATCCTTCCTTCAAAAGAAGTTCGCTCAAGCTATTTGATACCAAAAAGAATTCTGTATAGAAAACTTCTTTGTTTTTACCGTTTAAAAGTGTAACCACAGCATCAAATTCTAGAGTACATGTGCCAATATTTTGAAAGGTATCTAAGTTGGACGGAGCAGAAAAATCCGGATTTTTAAAGTTCCGCCCTTCTTCATAGGAACGGGAACCTGTGTTTGGAGGAGCAGGCAAAACCCTCGGTTGCAGTGAATCAATGCCATTTACAAATTGATCATTACGCAATCTAAGTCCGTCAAGTTCTCTTGATTTGTCCATTAAATTGCTCTTAAGGTTAGCTATCTCGGTTTGCAGTTTGTATAGGTGACTTGTATTCGAACCTGTAATTACATTTTCAGGCGGACGGACTGAAGGAACTGAAGTTAAAGTCCTTGACCTCTGAAGTTCTAAGAGGAGTTCTTCGTTTAATCGTGTTAGGGAAGCAATTGTCTGGTCTTTGCGGGCATTCAACGAACGTAACTCTTGCAAGCTTATCTGAAAATCATCGTCTAACGATGTTGGGGATTTAGGCGTTGCATGTTGCTCGTAAGAATCAAGCATTTTAGAGGCAGCTACCACTTTGCTTTCAGGCGGTAATGGTAGTAAACTGGTCTGAGTTATTGGTTTTTCGGATATTTTTTTTTCGTCTGCTCCATCAATGACATTGAT
Source organism: Opitutales bacterium (assembly GCA_018607205.1). Lineage (GTDB taxonomy): Bacteria > Verrucomicrobiota > Verrucomicrobiia > Opitutales > Seribacteraceae > Chordibacter > Chordibacter forsetii. The sequence continues at coordinate 15,449 of JABBBW010000184.1, forward strand.
TGTAGAAACTTCATTACCGCTATTCAAAAAAGAAGCCAAGTTTTGTCCCCCGCCAGTTTGTTTGGCGATCAAAGAGGCAAAATCCAAATCGCCGTCTGAAGTTTCACTCGATGTGGACAATATATTTTGAGATCGTTCCGAACAAGAGTTCAAAAGAAAAACCAAAAGAGTAACTACAATTGTATTGGGGAGCATATGATTCTTTTGCAACTAGTGTATCCCAATAGGCAATAAAGAAAATTTCGGCAAGGTTCTTATTTACACCCAATGAATTTTTTGACAATTAAATAGAATATGTCTCTCTTACCCCCTTCCGAGACGAATTCGCTTGAACGCGAATTAACCTTCTTGAAACAAACCATATCCTCTCTTCGCGATCAGCTTGAGAGAAACATGGATTTGCATGATTCTGAACTGCACGCAATCGAGGAAGGACACGCTGCAAAAGAATCTAACTTCCAAAAACTAGTGGCTGGTATGAGGGAAGACTATGAAAAGCTTTCACTCAAAAACGAAGAAGATAAGCAACGTTTGAAAAGTACTTTTGAAGTTGAGCGAAAAAGCTTCTCTTCTCTAGTTAGCCAACTAAGAAATCAACTTGAAGAGTCAAATTTGTTAACTCAACAAGCAACCGAAGAGACACAATCTTTAAATAATAAAGAAATTAACGAATTACACGATCTTGTTTCAAGGCTTCGTAGGGAATTAGAAGCCAAGGATATAGAACAAGCCAAGGTAAAACAGTCAGTTTCACAGGAAAAGAATTCGGAAATTCAAGAATTAAGAAAACTTGCAGAAAACCTGAGGCACAAAATTGGGCACACCCAAATCCGTAAGGAAAATGAAATTGGAAAATTGATTTCAGCACATGCCCTAGAAACAAAATCTTTAAGAGAAACAATCGAAACCCTAAGGGCTTCTTTGGAAGAAATTAAACGCTCCAAGGAAGACGAAATTCAAGCTGCCATTGCTCAAATCAGCCAAGAGAAAACATTGATGCAGGGTTCGTTGCAAAAAAGTCGAAACGCACTGGATATGGCAGGAGCTAGACATCAAGAAAAAATCCAAAAAATCATTCAATCTAACGATAATGAAAAAAAATCGCTCAAGGAGACGATTAGCCTGTTAAGAGAGGAAATTGAAAGTTTTGATAACCGCATACAGGAGGCAGTCCAACAGGAAAAAGGACTGCATATCGATGAAATTCGCCAATTAAGAGAAACCCTTCTGCAAACTCGAGAAAGCATTGAAAAGAAAAAATTCGAACTTGAGGAAAAAATTCAAAAGGCAGAATCCTCCCAGCAAAAAGAAAATTTATCACTTAAGAAAACAATATCTTCCTTACGAATTGAATTGGAACAAAGCGAAGTTCAAAAAGAAGAGGGAGTCCAAAAAGCATTAAGTTCTCACATTGCAGAAATTAAACAACTCAAAGAGTCACTATCCAACCTTAGATTAAATTTAGAGAGAATTGAAAATCGACACGCTGTATCCCTCCAGAAATCGAATCAAAAATCAAATGCGGAAAAGATTTCCTTACAAGGTACAATCCAAACATTAAGAGATGAAATCGAATCTGCCCATGCAAAGAGAGATGAATTGGTTCAAGAAACCAAAAGAATAAAGAATCTCGAAATCGAACAGCTTCGAAAATCTTTATTACTTGTTCGAAATACTCTCGATAGAGAAAGAATGCAGTTAGATGCAGAAGTTCAAAGAGCTTCTGCTGCTTCAACTCAGGAAATCAGTTCCTTTAAAATTTTAGTTTCCGAATTGCGTGATCAAATTGAAGAAGTAAAAATTCGTGAACAAGAAAAGGTTCAAAAAGCAATTGGATCTACTAATTTACAGATTGAACAATTACAAAAAAGTTTGTCCAGAACGCGAGATCAGATGGAGCGTGAAAAAAATATTTGTGCAAACAAAATACAATCCATCGAGTCCCAGAAAAAGTCTGAAATTCGTAATCTAAGGGAAATAGTATCACAGCTTAGAATTCAGATCGACGAGATTGGGTCGGAGCACGAAGAGAAGGTTCAAAAAGCAATTAGCTTTTTGAACCAAGAAAATAATCAACTCAAAGAAGGTGCCTTGTTGACGAGATCAAAAATCGAAAACTTAAAAGAAGCTCACCAATCCGAACTTCAAAGGAAAAATTCAACCCAGGAAAATTTGTTAAGTGGACTTAAGAAAACTATCTTCGAATTGAGGACAGAAATTGATCTTCAACAATCAGACTTCGAAGACAAAACCCAAAATGCTACCACCACTTTAGTGAGAGAAAATGAAATATTGAAACATTCGTTATCAAAAATTAGGGAAAAGCTAGACATTGCGAACGCTCAAACGCAGCATGCAAAACAAGAAAAAAATAAGCTACTAGAGCAAGAACTGTCTCAACTAAAAGAGACGATTGGTACTCTTCGGGCAGAAACCGAACAATTGAACAATAAAGCTATTGATGAAGTTCAAAAAGTTGCGTCTTCCAACCTTAATGAAATTAATCATTATAGAAATATGGTAAGATCTCTTCGAGATGAGATTGACCGAAAACAAGTCTCACATGATAAAAATTTACAAAAGGCTACCCAAAAAAAAGATATGGAATTCAAGGAACTCCATGAAACAATAATCGAGTTACGCTCGAAACTAGATCACGACCATGCCAACTAAAACCAATTCCCCCGAACCTAAGAAGAGAACAGCAAGGTTCTCCGATATGCTACTTCAAGTTACCACAGACTTAGCAAAAACTAAAAGCTTAGACGAAGCTCTTGAAACCTTAGTTAAGATAACTACCTCAACCATCGGTGCCGAGAGAGGAACTATCTTTTTAAACGATTCCTCGACCGGAGAATTATATTCACGAATTGCCCAAGGAAGTTTTCGTAGGGAAATTCGTATCATGAATAGCAAGGGGGTTGCTGGATGGGTCTTTTCTCATAATGAAGGTGCTATCATTCCCGACGCGTATAAAGACGATCGTTTCAACAAAGCTGTAGATGTAAGAACGGGGTTTCGTACAAAAAGTATTCTTTGTGCCCCTCTAAGAACCGTTAATGGAGAAAAAATTGGAGTTTCACAGATTCTCAACAAAATTGACGGTGAATTTACCCAAGATGATTTAGAACTACTCGAGGCAATGACGGAACAGGCAGCTATTGCTATCCAAGGAAATATTATCGTTGAGCAAGTAGAAGCAGCAAGAAAACAAGAGTTAGAATTCCTTGATGTAGTTTCTCAAGTCGCATCGGAACTTGAACTTACTCCACTCTTGCAAAAAATCATTTCAACAATCTCAACGATGTTGGATTGTGAAAGAGCCACTCTCTTTATCAATGATGAAAAGACCAATGAATTATATACCGAAGTCGGAGAAGGCTTGGACGAAAAATCTATAATACGGTTCCCAAATCATTTAGGGATTGCGGGAACTGTCTTCACATCCGCTAAGCCTGTTAATATACCCCATGCCTATGCAGACCTGCGTTTCAATCCAAGCTTTGATAAGCAGACCGGATTTTTCACACGATCCATTCTTTGCATGCCAGTTCTTAACAAAGAGGGAAAAACCATTGGTGTTAGTCAAGTCCTCAACAAACGCGGAGGCTCTTTTAATCAAGAAGATGAAAAGAGGCTAGCGGCATTTACCTCCCAAATTTCTATGGGCATTGAAAATGCCAAGCTTTTTGATGATGTACAAAATCAGAAAAATTATTCGGAAAGCATTCTCTCGAGCATGCACGATGCAGTGATTACAATAGATGAGAATAAAATGATCAGGACCTGCAATCCAGCTGGACTGAAAGTGCTGAAACTCTCTAATTTGACTGATGTTCTAAACAGGTCCTTAATCGAATTACTGGGATCCGAAAACTCTTGGCTAACCAATAAGTTAGAATCAGTCGATGAACAGGAAGAGTTTCTAGATGCCACCCTACTCATCCAAGGAGATAAGCTTTCTGTCAATGTTTCCACCACCCCCCTGATTGGACAAAAGAATGAAAGTATGGGGGTTATGATCATGATTGAAGATATCAGCTCTGAAAAAAGAATGAAGTCTACCATGTCTCGATACATGGATCCTGAGTTAGCGGATCAATTAATGAACGCAGGTGAGAGCGATGATGTTATGGGAGGAAAACAAAGCACGGCATCTGTATTGTTTTCAGATGTTCGAAGTTTTACTACTATTACTGAAGAACTTGGAGCCCAAGGCACTGTTAAGCTTTTAAATGATTACTTTACCATAATGGTTGATTGCATAACAGATGAAGGAGGCATGTTGGACAAATTTATCGGTGATGCCATGATGTGTATCTTCGGCACCCCTATTCCCCACGAAGACGATCCGGACCGAGCGGTTCGTGCAGCCATTCGTATGATGACCGACCTTAAGGTTTTTAATGAAAAAAGAGCGGCTGAAGGTAAAATGCCAATTGATCACGGTATGGGAGTTAATACTGATTCGATTGTCTCTGGAAATATTGGTTCGCCCAAAAGAATGGACTATACTGTCATTGGAGATGGGGTTAACCTAGCAGCACGTATCGAGAGTGCCTGTAAGCAATACGGGGCTCATATTCTTATAAGTGAATTCACATACAAAGCGGTTAAAGCTACATACCGAACACGACAAGTTGACTATGTTATTGTTAAAGGAAAAACAGAACCAGTCGGAGTCTTCGAAGTGCTCGATTTTCATGATGATGATTCTTATCCGAATATGATTGAGGCTCTCGGTAATTTTAATGATGGGTATCGGGCATGGAATGATGGGAAGTGGGACCAAGCCATAAAATTGTTCAATTCAGTTAAAAAAATTAACCCCGAAGACAAAGCTGCTCAGCTTTATCTTGATCGCTGCGACTACATGAAAAAGAACCCACCCAAAAAAGAATGGGATGGCGTTTGGGTAATGACCTCGAAGTAAGGGCCTCAATCCATGGAACAGAATGCAAAAAAACTCTTAGAAAGAGCGATCGAACTTGATCCAAATCTTGCTAATGCTCATTTCAAACTGGGCGTTCTTTATCAATCTGAGCAAAAGTACGATTTAGCATTAGAATATTTCGAACAAGCAGTTTCAATCAATTCAACCTACGCTGAGGCGGAATGTGAACTTGCAATCGAACTTACTCGATTAAATAAGCACGAGGATGCAAGAGAACATTTTCTAAACGCGTTGGAGCTCAATCCTAATTTTGTTAAAGCCTATTTTAACTACGCTTTAATGCTGGTTGAAGTTAAGGATTTCGAGGAAGCAAAAAACAATTTTGATAAAGTTGCAGAAATTGATCAAAATTTTGCTGCCGCTTATTACAATAAAGCAAAATTATTGACCAACCCCGATGACTTTGAAGGTGCACGTAAAAACTATGAAACAGCCATCGATATTGAAGATGAGTATCCGTGTGCACATTACTACCTTGGAAAACTCCTGCTGGGTGGAAAAGCTACAAATAATGATGGTTCATCTATAGATAAGAGAGACTGGAAAACGGCAAAGAAACATTTTTATCGGGTGATCGAACTCGACCCGCAAAACTCGAAAGCTCACTACAATACAGCAAGGATATTATTTTCTGAAAAAAGTTTACCAACTTCCAAGAAACACCTCGTTACCGCACTTGAACTTACATCCGATTATTCAAAAGCCCACTATTTATTAGCCAGGATTTTAGAAGGGGAAAAAAAGCTGGAAAAAGCGATTCACCACTACAATGAGTCCATAAAATATTTTCCCAACAACCCCAAAGCACTTTTTCACCTAGGAAAACTTTACTACCATCAAGAAAAGCTAGCAGATGCGGAAAAGAACCTAAAATTATCCATACAAGCTGACTCCCAAAATGCCAATAGCCACTTCTACCTTGCTAAGATTTTAACCCTTGATGAAGATCCAAGCCTTGCAAAAAAACATTTCTACAAAGCACTAGAAATTAATCCTGACTTTGCTGAAGCTTATTATGAATTGGCTTTTCATGCGGAAAACTCGGGAGATCTAAACGAAGCCAAAATTCATTTTCAAAAAGCAACGGATGTTGAACAAAATTTCGCTGAAGCTTATTTTAATTTAGCCAGGCTCTCGTCCAGCCCATCAGAGTACGATTTAGCTGAAAGAAATTTCGAAACGGCTTTAGAAATCAAAAATGAATATGATGAGTGTCATTATTATTTCGGTAAATTGCTAGCCAAAGGAGAACGAATGTCAAAGGATGGTACCATAATTTTGCAACCCGATCCTGAAGAAGCGTCTAAACATTTTCAAAATGCAATTCGCATAAATCCTAAAAACTTCAAATCGTTTTACGAGTTAGGCATTTTACTAGCTAATCAAAAAAAATTCGTTGAATCATTTGAGGCACTACAAAAAGCAATTACAATCAATCCAAATTTTGCGGATGGTCATTATCAACTAGCTGTACTCTTAATGAATCAATCGGCTCAATGTGCTCTAGCAAAGATTAGAAAACCTTCTGCAAAGACTAAAGTGAATAAAAAGACCCAAAAAAAATGAAGAGCTACATCAAGGTTGATCTTGATCCAATGAAACACTTGGAAAAGGCTCTCCAACTTGATCCTGCTAGCCCGCAATCGGCATATTTATTTGCTAAGACACTTATCCAAAAAAAGGATAGTCTAAAAGCCATTAATTTCCTCCAAGATTTTCACAAAAACCATGGGTTATCAGACAATCTCTATAACCTATTAGCAAAGGCTTACTTGGTTGAAAAAGATTTTAGCAATGCAGAAGATGCCAATGGAAACGCATTATCAAAGTCACCCAGAGATAGAGAGTTTTTAGAGACTGCTTTTCGTATAAAGGAAGCAAAAGGAGATAAATTCTCTGCCCTTCATTTCCTCGAAAGAATTATTAGATATGGAACTGAGTCCTTTGAGATTTATTGGGAAATGTCTAATTTACTTACCGACCCTGCTGAGCGGATTAAAAGAATCAATGTCTTGGAAATTGCCCACTCCCTTAATCAATCTAATGTCAAAATCTACAAAACCTTAATTGGTAGCTACTGCGACTACTTTGAATCGATAGAATATAATAAAGCTAACATAGGGTTATTTAAAGCTTTTAAAGATCGAATAGAAACAACGAACGGTTTTGATCTACCCCCACCCCTAAAGGATAGATCTAATCTTATTTTTAAGCAGTTTGAAGCAATTGTTTACTGAATTATGTTTTCTTTTTACTTTTAAGATAAATAGCAAAAGAAGGAATAGAAAACAGATAAAATAGGATGGCAAATGCCAAAGATAGCCACTGTTCTCGAACCACAACGGCAGCAGCCAAAATTACCCCCACAAGAACAAAAATTACTTTTCCGTACGATATTTTATATTTTATACTTTTTAAAGAAATGGTTGGAATACGAGAAACCATAAGGACACTGACTAACATAACCCATAAGCATATCGCTCCAGGACGAAATAATTCGATTCCCGAAATTCCAAACCTTTGCATATTTACCTCGAAAATGATTGGGCTTAACAGGATAATAGCACCAGCGGGTGATGGAACTCCTGTAAAGTAGTTGCTTGGCTTTCCATCCGAGTCAGATGGAGATCGACTAGTAACATTAAATCGAGCAAGCCTGAGCACACAGCAAGATGAATAAAAAATGAATGGTACCCAATACCATCCTAGTAAATAACTGCTTTCACTTTTAGTGATTGAAACAATCCAAAGGTATAGAATAACGGTAGGAGTAACTCCAAAGCTTACCGCATCAGATAAACTATCTAATTCAGCTCCAATTTTAGAGGTTGCCTTAAGCATTCTCGCACTTAACCCATCCACAAGGTCAAAAAAAGCAGCAAGCAAAACACAAACTACAGCAGACTTCCACTCCGACTCTAGTGCAAACCTTATACCTGTAAGACCAATACACATTCCTACAGTGGTAAATATGTTAGGTATCAAACGAACAATTAAGAACTCTTCAGTCTGAGCTAGTGGATTAGGTTTGTCAGGAGACATTCAGTCTTGAAAACTTTAGGGATTAAATTCAGTTTTTTGTTATGGAAGGAAAGATCAAAATAATAATAGTAATTCTTCCTACTTTAATTTGTTGCAGTAAAAGATGGAATCCAGACGAACAGTATACCTCAGAAATTGCTTCTTTGAATACTGCTAATCTTAATATCTATAAAACTTCTAATAAAGTTAACTTTCATGACATTAAAGTGGGGGACTCATTGTCTCGGGTTATATCTATGATAGGAAATGATTATAAAATTTCAGCAAGTTTAAAAAATAATTACGGAAATTGGATGAAAATAGAATTTGGTAAAAAATTAGACAAAACCCATATGGAATTACTTTTAAAGAACAACGAGGTAATCAATATTCACAAGTATTGAACGTTTTATATTTCAACCTCTTTAACAAAAGTAAGTAAGAGCTTAATCAAAGCTCCTTCGCTAAGTAAAGAGGGGGTAATAGAAAACAATTCCCAACCCTCTTTGCACATTTGGTTGGATTTCTCGTCAATAATGGAAGCAATCTCAAGACTCGTGTCATCACCCTTTATTCGCATACCTTTGGGAGTAATTACACAAGTTTTGTATGTTTTAAATGCCATAAAAACCTTAACTTACTGCCTTGGCACTTGAATCTTTGGCAGGTTCTTCATCTTTTTCTCTACCATAATATTTGTTGTAATACTTGTACCTAAAGTAACCGTATCCGTAATAACCAGAGTAGTAATAGCCTGGAGCTTTCTTTTGTGGAAGGTCGTTTAGTACAACACCCAAAATTTTGGCTCCGGTCTCGTCCAAACTTTCCAGTAAACTTTTGACTATTTTTCTAGAAACTTTTCCATAGCGAGTTACAAACAGAACCTCCTCTACTTTTCGGGCCATCGCCAAGGAATCTGGAAATAATCCTAGAGGAGGGCTATCAATAATAATTACATCTGCAAAGCTTCTAAGCACTTTATGAATTCGGTCGAATCCATTACTCTCCAAAAGTTCGGTAGCAGCCCTAGTTCTTCCACCTGAAGGTAAAACAAAAAGGTTTGGATGAATCTGGGTAACTGTCTCTTGAGCCAATTCATGCAGTTTTTGCGGGTCGGTCTGTTCAGCATTGATCAGGGAAAGTAATCCTTTCTCATTAGCAATATTGCAAAACTTATGAATACCCGGACGCCTCAAATCAAAATCAATTAAAACAGTCTTTTTTCCGTGATTAGCACAACTGTACGCAAGATTAGCAGAAATTAAGCTTTTTCCTTCACTTGGAATGGCTGAAGTGACAAGAATCGTTTTAGGATAATCATTTAACGAGTTCATCTGAATCCGGCTAAACATACTACGAAAGGACTCCGTCAACCCGTCATCCAAATCATTTCCAACGATTAAGGGTCTTTGTGTCTCTTCAACTTCAGAAATCTTAGGAATACCCGCGATTAAATCTCGTCCTATAAAAACCTCTACATCCCATGGTGATTTGACGCGATTATCAACAAATTCAAGCAAGAAGGGAATAATCAAAAAGATCGCCACACCAAGCATCATTCCATCCCTCTTAATTTTCACTTTATCAGGAGTAAATGGCGCCCCAGGCAGA
>JABBBW010000020.1:0-3185 GCA_018607205.1 Opitutales bacterium
ATCTATCGGCTTGGCCCTCTTTTCAGTCGTCGCTGCTTTTGCAAAGGATCTGAAGACCCCTGCCCGCCCCAATTTTCTTTTGCTCTATGCGGATGATCAGCGAAACCACACCCTGGGTTGTGCTGGGCATCCGATTGTGAAAACTCCTAACATTGATCGCCTGGCCAATCAAGGTGTGCGGTTTGAAAATGCTTTTGTAACCACTTCCACCTGCTGGGTGGGTCGTGCGAGCTTGTTCACCGGTTGCTATGAGCGCAAACATCTCTTCAAAGTTTCGTCTGGAGCATTGAATCCAACTCTTTGTAACTCCTCCTACTTTGCCGTCCTTAAACGGGCGGGATATCGAACGGGGCACCTAGGCAAGGAACATGTTGCCATTCCCCGTGAATCTGCGAGTGCGATGTGGGATGTGCGACGGAAAATCGGACGCTCTCCATTTTTCAAGAATCAGCCCGATGGAACGAAGCGCCACGAAACCCAGATCCTGGGAGATTGGGGCATCAACTTCCTTAATGAACAACCAAAAGATAAGCCCTTCTGCTTACAGATCAGCTTCAATGCCACTCATGCAGAAGATAATGACAGGCGCCCAGGCATCGGTCATTTTCCCTGGCCCAAAGTAACTGATGGTATGTACGAAGACGAAACGATACCGCTTCCATCACTCAACGATCCAGCAATTTACGAAGCTCAGCCCAATTTCCTCAAAAAGTCGCTCAACCGGCAGCGGTACTTTTGGCGCTGGGATACTCCCGAGAAATACCAAACGAACATGCTTGCCTACTTTCGTATGATCAGTGGGATTGATCATGTAGTCGGTCGTCTGGTGACTGAACTGAAAAAGCAGGGACTTGCAAAGAATACTGTGATTATCTACACCGCCGACAATGGCTACTACCTTGGCGACCGTGGATTTGCCGGAAAGTGGACACATTACCAAGAATCGCTAAGAGTTCCCTTGGTCGTCTACGATCCTCGATTAGCCCAACCCCAACGCGGCCATGTCGTTCCCGAAATGGCCCTCAATAGTGACCTCGCATCCACCATGATCGAACTGGCTGGCTTACCCATACCCAAAGTTCATACGGGACATAGCCTCGCACCACTCATTCGGGGAGAGAAGGTTTCTGATTGGCGCAAAGACTTTCTGTGTGAGTTCTTAGCCGTACCCCAAACCATTCCCCTTTGGGAAGGGGTGCATGGGGAGAGCGTCACCTATGCCCGCTACTTTGTGGATGGTCCCAATCAGCCACCTTATGAATTTCTCCATGACTTAAAAAAGGACCCTCAGCAATTGACTAACCTAGCCACAGAAAGTGTTACACACCCTCTGCTCAAACGCATGCGCAACCGTTGTGATCAACTCGTCGCCACCGCAGGTCCATCGATAAATGATGTTTTTAAAATTCATATTAAACCGCCTAAGAAGAGTAAGAAATAAATTTTCTAATTTATGAGAATAATTCTCTCTCTTTTTCTTACATGCTCCCTTTTTGGTAAACTGGGGTCCGAAGAAATTGATAAACCTAATGTTTTACTGATCGCAGTAGATGACTTGAATGATTGGATCGGTTGCCTCGAGGGTCACCCTCAAAGCTTTACTCCGAACATCGATCGCCTTGCTGACCGAGGAATGCTTTTTAGTAACGCCCATTGTCAGGGCACCATGTGCAATCCTTCCCGCATCAGTCTGCTTTGGGGTAGACGGCCCTCCTCAACCGGTTTTTACGACAATCATTATTCTATCTCAAAGGAACCCGAGTTTCTTAAACAACATGTTAATCTGCCCACCCACTTTGCCGCCAATGGATACAAAACCTTAAGTTCCGGAAAAATTTTTCATACGGGTGGTTATTTTCAAGTAAAGGGGCCCCGTGCCGGAAAGTGGCGCCAAGGGCTCGATCAAAAAGTTCATCATAAGCCCAAGGGATGGCACCGCACCTGGGATTTCGGGCCTCAGGATTATGACGAATCAAAATTTACCGATCATATTACTGCAACCTGGGTTGCCGATCAGCTTGGTAAAGATTTCCAAAAACCCTTTTTTATGGCCTGCGGGTTTTATCGCCCACATGTACCGTTTTTTCCACCCCGTCGGGTTTATGAGAGTTTTAAAGATGTAGAATTGCCCGAAGTTATCGAGGATGACTGGGATGATATCCCCGATGCCGCCCGCAAGGTATCGATGAGTAATCCCAAGATTCCTGTCCATGAGTGGATGAAGCAGAAGAACCGTTGGCAACTGGCGGTGCATGCCTACCTTGCCTCCGTCCGGTGGGTCGATGAGCAAATCGGTCGGATACTGGATGCGTTAGATCAGGGCCCTCATGCCAAAAACACCATTATAGTCCTCTTCTCCGACCATGGCTATCACCTTGGGGAAAAACAGCGATGGTCCAAATTCTCACTATGGGAACGAACCACCCGGGTGCCCCTGATCATTAGCGTGCCCAATGGTACAAAGGGCAGAAGCGAACAACCGGTCGAATTATTGAGTATTTATCCCACCTTGATCGACCTTTGCGAACTGAGTAAAAACCCAAAGCTTGAAGGTGTGAGCCTTCAGCTCTTGCTTAAAAATCCGGAGGCAAAGTGGAATCATGTCGCTATATCAACGCTGGGGCAGAACAACCATGCCGTCCGAGACCGGCGTTGGCGCTACATCCGCTACGCAGACGGTAGTGAGGAACTCTACGATCATCAAAAAGATTCAAATGAATGGGAAAATTTAGCCAAAGGAAAAGTCGACTCCATTCATCAAAAGGTTATAAACCGCTTAAAAAGACACCTACCCAAAAGCAATGCCCCACAACGTGGAGGTTAACTTTCATTTTCCCACCATAGTATCACTCTTTTTTAACAAAATAAATATGATCCGAAATAAACTTAACGTAATCATCGGCTTGGCCCTCTTCATTTCTCTCACCTGCCATGCGGAACGCTTGCCTCTTTGGCCAGAAGGCAAGATTCCAAATTTTCAACCCCAGCAGATCGCAGCCACCACCAAGGAGGTCAGGCAACCTGGATTCAAACGCGAAGAGCATACCATGCCTTATTTGGAATGGTTCGATGCACCGTCCGAAAAAAATGGTGCCTGTATGTTGCTCATTTCAGGGGGTGGTTATAAAAACTGCTGTGATTGGAGGTGGATTGAGAAGGTGGCGAAAAGATTTACCGACCTCGGT
>JABBBW010000020.1:3195-3743 GCA_018607205.1 Opitutales bacterium
CTGACTTACCGTACGCCGAGGCCCGAGGGCTTACCGATTTACCAGAGTGGATGGCAGGACGGGCAGCGGGCAATCCGCCTGGTCCGACAGTCTGCCAAGGAGCGTGGCTTTGATCCCGAAAAAATTGGGCTTCTTGGATTTTCCGCCGGTGGTCACCTCACCACATTACTTGGCAGCAGCTCTCTGACTCCTGCGTATGAACCAGTTGATGCAGTCGACAAGATTCCCTGCCATGTAAACCTGGCTGTTCCGATCTATGTCGCCTACGCCCTTACCGACGGCCTGACTGGGCCCAACACCCGGGGTGGAGATGCGGTCGATGCTAAACTTTCTGATGTCTTCAAGTTCGATGCTAAGACTTGCCCGATGGCCCTCTTTCATGGGGGAACGGATCCTTATTCCCCGAATGGTTCGACTGAGATTTATCGTCAACTCCGACGAATGAAAATACCGGCGGAAATTCATCTGTTTGCGGACCGAGGGCATGGTTTTATGGGCGATCCCAAAAAAGGAGAGAAGGGAACCGCATACGATCATTGGTTGGATCG
>JABBBW010000061.1:0-2459 GCA_018607205.1 Opitutales bacterium
CGCCAAACCACCAATGGATTTTTTCGTTCCCACATCGGTTGAAGTGAGGCCACCAGAAGTCAGACCACCCACAAAATGATTAAAAGAAAAAAACAATACCTTCTTACCCATTTTTGCAGCCTGAATGGCCGTGGCTACTCCGGCAGGCGTACCGCCATATACCGCAAGATCACATTCCAATATCTTGGCTGGGCCGGATTCCACCGCACGGTAATAATAAAGCTCGGAAAATGGATTGGCTGTGACAAGCACAGGTAGACAAAGAAGAACGAACAACAAAGGACTGAATTTTTTCATAAATTTAAAAATTAGATATGGTGGTAAAAGATTTTCAACTGAACAAGCCTTTGACCACATGACCGTGGACATCGGACAAGCGGAATTGCCGACCCTGGTAACGAAAGGTAAGTTTCTCATGGTCGATCCCACATAGGTGCAAAATAGTCGCCTGGATGTCATGCACATGGATAGCTCCCTTGGTTATGTTCCACCCAAACTCATCGGTCTCCCCATACACAGAACCGGGCTTGATTCCGGCTCCGGCCATAATCCAGCTGAAGGCACGGCCAAAATGATCCCGACCCGTTGGCTTTTTGGAGTCGCCGGAATTGTACTGCCCAAATGGAGTGCGGCCAAATTCACCTCCCCAGATCACCAGAGTGTCCTTGAGCATATCCCGATCCTTAAGGTCCTGAATGAGGGCTGCGGAAGGAGCATCGGTATCTACGCACTGTTGTTCCAACTGGCCAAACAGGTTGCTATGCTGGTCCCATCCGGAATGCATCAACTGGACGAAGCGGGTACCACGCTCCAGTAGGCGACGGGCGGTCAGGCAATTATTGGCAAAAGTTCCGCGCTGTTCCACATCCGGGCCATAGCGTTTAATCACATGTTCGGGCTCCTTCTTGAAATCGAGTAGTTCCGGAACGCTCGTCTGCATCCGGAAGGCCATCTCGTACTGGGAGATACGGGTCTGAATCTCCGGGTCTCCATATTGCGCATAGTGTTCGAGGTTTAGCGTGGACAACTTGTCGAGTAAAGAACGGCGGCCCTGGCGAGACATACCAGTTGGGTTATTCAGGTAGGGAACAGGAGCCCCGGCACTATTGAACTTTACTCCCTGGTGCTTACTGGGAAGAAAACCACTGCCCCAGTAATAATCGTAAAATAATTGCCCACAGGTTTTTTCTTTGTCCGAAGAGGTCATCACCACATAGGCGGGCAAATCTTCCGATTCACTGCCCAGACCGTAAGTGAGCCAGGCCCCCATGCTGGGACGGCCAGGAATCTGCGAACCAGTAAGCATGAAGGTGACACCTGGAGCATGATTGACCGCTTCGGTATGGAGGCTTCGGACCAAACAAAAGTCATCCGCCAATCCACCCAGATTGGGGAGCATCGTGCTCATCTCGGTACCGCACTGCCCGTATTTTTGATAAGGCTTGATCTCGGGCACGCAGGGCCATGCTTTGTAGTTTGAAGACATGGTCGAGAGGCGGGTATCTCCACGCACGGAATTAGGGATATCCTGGCCCGCCATCTTGGTAAGAATAGGCTTGGGGTCGAACAAGTCGATGTGGGATGGGCCCCCGCCCTGCCAAAGCACAACCACCCGCTTGGCCCGGGGAGGAAAATTGGGAAAGGAGTAATTTCCGATGGTTGCACCCAAGGCTCTGTCCTGGCTGAGAAGACCGGCAAGAGCCGCCAGGCCCACCCCCGTGGAACTTTTGCCGAGAAAACTTCTACGGGTTTCAAGTTGGGTAAAACAAGGATCGGTGGACAGGCTCATGGCTATAAAATTATTCGCGGGTAAGGGACTGGTCGAGATTGAGAATAGCCAAGCATAGATTGGTCAGGGCTGCATGCTCAGGCAGGGGCAAATTGGGGTTGCGTTTCTTGTCTCCCACCGCGAGCAGTTTTTCTGCATCATCAGGGCTTTTATGATAGATATTTACCTGCTCCTCGTAAGCCGCTTTCAGAATATCAAGTTTGCTGGGTGATGGGTTCTCAGAGTTGACCAGACGGAATGCATATTCGAGCCTTTCAGGAAGTTCGTCCTTTTCCTGCATCACCCGTTCGGCAAGAAAGCGGGCTGCTTCCACCCATGTTGGATCATTTAGAGTGGTCAGGGCATGGAGCGGAGTAGAAGTTTGGCCGGGCTTTACCCGGCAAGCTTGACGGTCGGAGGAGTCGAACATATTGACGGGGCCCACCGTACGCCTCCAAAAGGTGTAAAGACTGCGCCGGTAAAGATCGTCACCCTGCGAGTTCGGGTAATCAAAGGTTCGACCCTTATTTACGGCAAGTGCTTCCCAAACCTTTTCCGGCTGATAGGGATATACCGGGCTTCCTCCGAGTTGTCTTTGCAGAAGACCCGAACTGGCAAGAGCCCAGTCCCGAAGAACCATCGAGGGCATACGAAAACGGCTGGCACGACTTACCAACCGATTATCCGGATC
>JABBBW010000061.1:2469-3700 GCA_018607205.1 Opitutales bacterium
CCCGCTGCCACTGGTTCATACGACTGGACTGGCGGTAAGTGGAACTAGTCACGATGAGACGGTGCATTTTCTTTTGGCTCCAGCCTAAATCCTGAAATTTCACCGCCAACCAGTCGAGCAGGTCCATATGCAAGGGATACTCGCTTTGCACACCCAGGTCTTCCGATGTTTTGACTAAGCCTACACCAAAAAACCTTTGCCACATCCGGTTTACCTGCACCCGGGAGGTTAGCGGGTGCTCACGGGAAACCAGCCATTGAGCGAAACCAAGCCGGTTCCTGGGAAGATCCTTGCTTATGGGGGGAAGAAAGGCCGGGGTGGCAAAGGAAACTTCTTCTCCCTTGTTCAGGTATTCACCCCGATTGAGGATGTGGGTCGGGCGCTTCTTGGCATCGTTCATCACCATGACTTTGGGCACCTGATCCCCCTTGTAGTTCGCCAGTTGTTTTTCCAATTTCTTGATCTGCTTTTGGGCAGCTTTGACCTTCTTGGGATCATTTTGCTGGATGAAGGTTTGCAGGGTCCGGTTTTGCTCCTTGCTGAATTCCTCAAAGCTTTGGGGCAAATCCGCTTCCCAGATGGGCATCGGGGCCTTTTCTCCGCGGGTTGCCCATAGAGGCTCTCGCTTGGCGTTGTAAGCAACCACCCAAAAATTTTGAAGCCTGTGCTCCAACCTGTCCCGCCGGTTGTAGACCTTAATCTGATCCATTCTTTTTTCCGAACCAAGATCAATTTCCAGCCAAGGCATGGTTTCGTCTTTGGTATGAGTGACGGACTTTTGGCCAAACTCCCCATTGGTATTACCATCAATCGCCCGATTGGCTGAGGCATCACCAAACTGACTACTCTGGGAGGCTTGAGCGTCCAAGGCCAGGTTCACTCCCCCGGAATAAATCTCCACTTCTGCAAGGTGGAGCACTCCTTTGGGAGTATCGTTGGTAACCCGGATAAAACGAGCCTGCATCGGACCATTTCGTCGAGGCAAGGGGGAGGCGTTGGGATCGAATCGAACCTTTTCATGAGATTCCTGCCTGAGCTTGGCAATCCGATCCTCAAACTCCTTAATTTTGATTTTATTTTCCTCGGTCGGCAGCTCGATAAAAGGAGCAGCCACCCGTACCCTTTTAGACTGCTTGCCAGGACGTCCGCTTTCAGCAACATGATTGAACGCATCCATCATGCCATAGTAGTCCCGAGCAGTAATGGGGTCATACTTATGATCATGACACTG
>JABBBW010000098.1 GCA_018607205.1 Opitutales bacterium
TTCATAAAGCCGGCACCAGCAGGGGAAACTGAATCTGATCCTTTCAACAAGCCCTTCATATCCATCGTCATGTAGCGGTAGGAGACCATCCATTCCCCCATCGCGTGCATATGATCACCCATAACGGATATAGGTGCATGACCATCCGGGCGGGCAGCTGTCCATGGCCCTTCGTGGGCGAAAAGAAAAGAGGATGAAAGAAAGAGACTAAGAAAAAGAGATTTAAAGAATTTCATAATAAGTACTAAATTTGGAATAAAACAAAAGAATACACCGCCATTATAAAGACGGATAAATAAAAAGTAGTTTGGCTTTTAAAAAGGAAGCCAAACTTACGAAGGCTGTTTAAACCAAATTTTTGGGAGGAGGTGAAGCTACCTCCTGCACCCATGATTCCACGGGAAATTGTCCACTAACAAGAAAAATATTTTCGGGAAGCCCATAAATGTTTGATCTTTTTACATCACAAGGAATTGCTTTGGTCTTCTCTACAAGCGAGAGAGTGCATGCCATAACTTCACTTTTCTTGCCATTCAGGGAACTCACCAGTTCACACCCATCACATCGGTTTTCACCATCAAAAGTCCATTCCATAGATTCGACGATCGAACCGGTTTCACCATAAAATTCACCAAACATATTAGCCCAAACACCAACCTGCAAAACAGCCAAAGGCAGACTCGCCGAAGAAAATACGGCTACTAAACTAAGGGCTGTGAGGGCTTTACGAATCATTTAAATAACATCCTTTTATCTAAAATCATTTCTGAAAGACGAGTCCAAAAAGAAATAAAACCACAATTTCTAAATTGAGACCGAACCAGTGTCCTCGATAAACCACCGCCTGAGAATGGGTAAGGAAAGTTCGCTAAGATCCGTTACCAATCGTTCTGCCCCCACCCCCAGTAAATCCGCTTCTTGGTTTGTTCCCAAGACCCCGATCACCCGTAAGCCAGCGGCCTTGGCAGACATAATCCCGTTGGGTGAATCCTCAATCGCCCAGCATTCCATCGGCTGAACCTTAAGTTGCTTTACTACTTCCATATAAGTCTGCGGGTGAGGCTTGGGTGCCTCCACTTCACTGGAGGTAACAATCGAAGAAAACACGCCATTTAATAGTCCGCCAGAGAGTACAGGCAGAGCGGACTCAACATCATGGCGTCTTGATCCGGTGGCAAGCCCCACTGGCAATTCCTTGGCCACCGAAAGGACAAGTTCCACCGAACCGGGAATGGGGCGAGCCTGCTCACCCACGAGCCTGGCGTAAGCTTTTCCTTTTCTCTCTCCCCACTTAGGCAAGTCATCGGGGGCAATATTCATAGCAGAGAGTTCGGCCATTCGGCTCATTGCATAGACCTCGTCCCTTCCCGTGCAATGCTCCAAAAATTGCTCAAAGGTAGCAGTCGCCTCTTCGCCCATGGCTTCACAAATTGCAGAGTAATGAGTAAACTCACTATCGATAACCACGCCGTCCATATCAAAAACGACTGCCTTAAGTTGGCTGTTCATACTTTACTTATCTGCTTTGTGAAAGATAACTTCTTTCCGTTACTATTGGATCAGAATCTCCAAGGGAATGGAGTTTTTTTTCAAGAGTACGCTTAAGTTTTTTGAACATTGATTGATACGCATTCTTTTCGGCTAAGTTAAACAATTCATGAGGATCTTCCTCTAAATCGTACAATTCATATTCAGTTCGGTGGTGCAATTTGTGGACCAGGGCACTAAACCGGTCATCTCGGTCTCGTCGATCGACCCAAGACCCGGCAAGGCCTTGATTCGAAGGACGAAAGTTATCATCCTCCACCATACGAAGAGCTTTTGATAGAGTTATGTTTGAAGTAATGCCACTCTTAAAATTTGGATTGTAAATCAAAGAGTATCGCTCGTCTCGAATGGAGCGGATTGGAAAAATTCGATCCCTATTGTCGTTAATTCGGCAGTTTGTAAAAGCACCATAAAGATAAGAATGAATGGGTTCAGAACCTTCCTTCAACAAAGATAAAAAGCTTTTCCCATCGCAGTCGCCAGGGAACAACTCACCCCCTAGAAACAAGATCAAACTGGGTACGATATCCTGAATGGAAACGAGTGGCTCCACAATCGATCCAGCCCGGGAAAGTCCAGGCCAATGCATCACCAATCCAGTACGGAGTCCATTATCGTAGCAAGTCCACTTGGCAAAGGGAAGTTGGGTGCCCTGTTCACTGCAGACGATGAAAATGGTGTTCTCCCAGAGTTTTCGTTTTTCCAGTTCGGTACGGATCATTCCTACGAGCCGGTCAAAATTGGTAACCTCTGCGTAGTACTTCACCATTTCCTGCCGAAGTTCAGGAGTGTCTACCCAGTAGGGAGGAACGGATATTTTTTGAGCATCGTATGCAGTCGGGTCTCCGGTGGTGAACGGTGCATGGGAATCATGGGAAGCAATGAAGAGACAGAACGGTTGCCCCTTTTTCTCGCAGTTATCAAAGAATTTTTTCGAGCGTTTCAAAAGTTCAGGATTGGCGTCGACTGCTTTGCTAACATCCCCCAATCCTTTAAACGGGTAACATTCTTTCGGCCCGATGTGAGACTTACCCAGCAAGGCAACCTCATAACCCAAGGGCTTGAGATAATGGGCAATGCTTTTTGTACCCGGCACAGATTTGGAATGATTGGGTAATGTACCCGTACGCCACGGAGAACGCCCACTGTAAAGCTCTTGGCGAAAAGGGGCGCACATAGCCACTGAGCAGTAGGCCCGTTCAAAACGGACGCCTCCATTGGCTAACCGATCGATATGCGGGGTCTTGCAATCTTTATTCCCATAAGTTCCCCAACTGTCCCGGTTCATATCATCCCCAAGAATGAAGACTACATTGAGATTGGCCTCTGCGAAAGTAAGCAACCTGCAAAAGAGGACTAGAATAAGATAGGGTCTCATCGGATAGATTGTATCATGACATCTAAACTAGCGGATCGCACTCATCCAACACAAGAGGAACCATCGACTCGAAAAGAGATAGCTCCAGCCTCCCGCAAGGAAAAGGTTGACTAACTATCGATAAACCAACTGAGCGGTTGCCCGGGTATCCTGACTTGAACGGAAGCGTATCCAATGAGCAGCAAAACCTTTCGGAAATAGAAAGCTCGTTTTCTCACCCGCTTCCAAATCAAAGGTTTTATAAGGATGAAAACCAGTCCAATGATCGATGTCGATCTCCGCGGTGATCTTACAATCCTTATCGGCTTGAAGCACTAAGGTCTTTTGATCATACCCAGTCATCAGATAAGGATCGGAGGGTTCCCCTGCCTTCACCTTGGAATTTTTCCATGGTCCTCCAATTCCGACTGGCTTACCGAGTTTCCAAAGATCATCAATCCCACCAAGCCAAAGAGAGGCTCCTCCATCCTTTGATAAATATACATGCTCCGAGGATTGTGCTCCTGGCTTTAGACCGCCCATCACCAAGAGTCCATTCCATGTGGTGAAGTCGGAGATTTGTTTCTTATGACTGCTAACAGGTCGCATCTTGGTGTAGAGCGGAGCTTGTCCAACTATCCAGAAGGGTACCTCGTAAAAAGTGCCATGTACATTCGCCATCATTCGTTCTGACTCCAACTCGCGGTGCATACGCGGTTGCCCAAATGCAAAGGGTTGGTCGAACGCTTGATGTCCTTTAGGCAAACGCAGAATGGTGTAGTTT
>JABBBW010000021.1 GCA_018607205.1 Opitutales bacterium
AGTCTTCATTTCCTTAACCGAACGAATGACTTGCATGCCTTTTACCGGTTTTTACCCTTAATTGGTTAAATACCTTGAAGCCTAAACTTCAGTAAGATTTAGCAACCACTACCCTACCCGGACTGGCTTGTCCGCTGAACGGACAAGTCCCGGGAACAGAAACTCCCTCAGGGATACACCTAATGGTAACTTTCAAATCATTCTTTAGTTGTTCTTCCCACTTTGGATTCCTGTCCCAATGAATAAGGGCAAAACCTCCATGAATTTCAGGTTTGGAAGAATTTTTTACAGTAAAGTATTTGTAAAGTTCATCGAGCTTATCGATCTCGCGCGTGTTATCCTTTTGAAAATCTTGGGCCTTAGTAAAAAGATTCTTTTGGATGGTAATAAGTGTGTCTTCCAAGGAAGAGATAAATTCTTCACGTTTCATTCCTTCACGCTTTCCCCCCAAATCACGACGCCCTACAAACACGGTACCATTTTCCAAGTCCCGTGGTCCAATCTCTACGGTAAGCGGCACCCCTTTCTTGACCCATTGCCAATATTTTTCTCCACCCCGCAAGTCTCGGTCATCCATTTCCACCCGTACAGGCAAATCAAAAGCGGTGCATTCATTAATCTCCTTGGATAATGCCTTGCAGGCTTCGAGTACTTGTGCCCGGGAGTCTTCTTTGGGGGTGACCGGTAGTATGGCCACCTGAGTAGGCGCAACCCGAGGAGGTACAATCAATCCGTCATCATCAGCATGAGTCATGATCATGCCACCAATCAAACGGGTAGATACTCCCCAAGAAGTAGTCCATCCCAACTCTTCCTTTCCATGCACTCCCTGAAATTTTATTCCACAAGCTTTAGAAAAATTTTGTCCAAGGAAGTGGGATGTTCCCGCTTGCAAAGCTTTACGGTCCTGCATCATCGCTTCTATACAAAGAGTAGATTCTGCACCCGGGAAACGTTCGGCCTCAGTCTTTTCGCCGCACAATACTGGCATCGCTAGCCAATTCTCCGCAAAATCGGCATAGGTACGAAGCATTAGCTGGGTTTCTTCAATCGCTTCCTCAGCCGTGGCATGTACGGTATGTCCTTCTTGCCATAAAAATTCGGCGGTACGTAAAAAAAGACGGGGACGCATCTCCCAGCGGACAACATTGGCCCATTGATTAATCAGCAAGGGAAGATCTCGATAGGATTGTACCCAGCGGGCAAATAGTTCGCCAATAATCGTCTCAGAAGTCGGACGTACGATCAAGGGTTCATCCAACTCACCTGCTGGTTGCAGTATACCATCTTTGTCAGCTTCCAGACGGGAGTGGGTAACCACAGCACATTCCTTGGCAAAACCATCAACATGTTCAGCTTCGCGTTGCAAGAAGCTCTTAGGAATAAAAAGGGGGAAATAAGCATTTTTATGCCCTGTCTTCTTAAACATTCCATCAAGGGCATCGCGGATATTTTCCCAGATTCCATAGCCCCAGGGCTTGATCACCATACATCCGCGTACTGGTGTATTCTCGGCAAGATCGGCGGCTCGCACCACCTGTTGGTACCATTCGGGATAATCTTCATCCCGGGTTGGAGAGATTGCATTTTTTTGCTTGGCCATTTTTAAAAGAAATACCCTATCCACCTTCTTTATAAATTGCGAGACAGATGAACCTGCTTACAAATTCCAAAGAATTTTGACAAAATTCCAACAAAAGACATGGTTAGTTCTTTGTTCATCTTTTAACATACCCAATTTACTAAAGAATTTTTTCATCATGACACACATCATCGAAGTACACGGAAGAGAAATTATTGATTCACGCGGCAATCCCACCGTTGAGGTGGAGGTTGAATTAAGCTCGGGAGGATTTGGCAGGGCAGCCGTTCCTTCGGGAGCAAGTACCGGAGAGCACGAAGCAATTGAATTGCGCGACGGAGAAAAGGACCGGTACTTGGGTAAAGGAGTTTCCCAAGCAGTAGACAATGTGAATGAGAAAATTGCAGAGACCTTGGTTGGGTTGGACGCAACTGATCAAACTGCAATCGACCGGGCGATGCTTGAGTTAGATGGAACGCCAAACAAATCAGTTCTCGGAGCTAATGCCATCCTTGGTGCATCCATGGCTACCGCTCATGCTGCTGCCCAAGCCTGCGGACTTCCACTTTATAAATATCTTGGTGGTCCCAATGCCAAAGTCTTGCCCGTTCCGATGATGAATGTTCTTAACGGAGGATCTCACTCAGACGCACCCATCGATGTTCAGGAGTTTATGATCATGCCAGTTGGGGCATCTACATTTAAAGAATCTTTACGTATGGGTTGTGAGATTTTTCATTCACTAAAGAAGGTGCTTAGGGATCAAGGGCTTTCCACCGCCGTGGGAGATGAAGGTGGCTTTGCTCCTAATTTGGCCAGCAATGTTGCTGCTCTTGAAGTTCTTTCAACTGCCGTAGAAAATGCGGGTTACAAACTAGGTGATCAAATTCAATTTGCTCTCGATGTGGCCTCCTCCGAATTTTTCGATAAGGAAAAAGGAAAATATGTATTTGGAAAAAGCGATGGTTCTGAAAGGGATTCCGACGAGATGGTCGCCTTTTATGAAGAATTGGTAAACAAGTTCCCTATTCGTTCGATTGAAGATGGTTGTGATGAAAACGACTGGGCCGGCTGGAAAAAATTGACTGACGCAATTGGCGATCGCGTACAACTTGTTGGAGATGATCTTTTCGTGACCAATGTAGATTTTCTAAAGAAGGGAATCGATCAAGGTGTGGCTAATTCTATCTTGGTAAAGGTTAATCAAATTGGTTCGCTCACTGAAACTTTTGATGCCGTGGAAATGGCAAAAGAAGCTCAATACACCTCGGTTATTTCGCACCGTTCTGGAGAAACAGAGGATGTGACTATTGCCGACATCTCGGTGGCTACCAATGCTGGACAGATTAAAACTGGCTCCCTTTCACGTACCGATCGGATTTGCAAATATAACCAGTTGCTCCGCATAGAGGAACAACTCGGCGATAGTGCAATATACGGCGGAAAGCTTTAAGCAATCTGCGGTTCGTTTAATTTGAGGGACGATTTACCCAAGTCGCCCGGATGAAGCCAACTATAACCCTGCCCCCTTACCCTGGGGAATTGGAGGATTGGTGGTGGAAGCAAACCGTTCAACAATGGCCAGAGCAGGGTGAGGAACGTATCCTCAATTTGTTACGCCAAGAGATTGTACGTCAGAGTGACCGCTTTAATAAAACGCGAAACTTTGACCCCTCCTCCTATGGGGCACGGGATCTTTCCATTCTTGCCTACGGGAACTTTTATTCGCCACGCACCTTTGCCGCTTGTGGATATGCCTTGGCTGAAGCTTTTGACTATCGTGGTTGGCGAGCTCCGGGCAAAGGTCCACTACGCATTCTTGACTTGGGCTGTGGAACCGGGGCAAGTTCACTCGCCATGCTCTATTATCTACGAGCATGGGGCATCCGCAACCCCATCGAATTGGATGCATGGGATTATTCAGGCAAGAGCCTAACCTTCTTGCGGCGTATTCACCGGGAGGCTAATCATCTGTGGCCAAACACTCGGGTATTGACCGAAAGAAAGAACCTTCGGCACTTGGACGATCATGCAGCCAAGGGTGGATATGACCTGATTCTATCCAGTTATGCCCTGAACGAATGCTGGGAAGAATCAGAAG
>JABBBW010000003.1 GCA_018607205.1 Opitutales bacterium
ACCTCCAGAACGATACCCTTGTTGTATACACCTCAGATAATGGGCCGTGGTTACGGTTCGACCATCACGCTGGGCAAGCACTCCCCCTAAGAGAAGGAAAAGGAACCACCTATGAGGGTGGAATGCGGGTGCCCTGTGTGGTTTGGGGACCCGGACGAATTCAGGCGGGCACCCAATCCGATGAAATTATTTCAACGATTGATCTGTTGCCCACTCTCTCCGCATTGGGGGAAGTAAAGGCCAAGACCCATGGGCCGATTGACGGGTTGAACCAGTCGGCATTGTTGCTCGGCAAGGGGGCCTCCGTTCGGAAGGAATTTCTATATTATAAGGGACAGGTTCAGGCTCTTCGGCAGGGTAAGTTTAAACTCCGTAAATCAAACAACAATTTGGAGCTTTATGATTTGGAGGCTGATATTGGAGAACAAAAAAATTTGGCGAAACAGCAACCACAGAAAACCAAAGAACTATTTGCCCGGATGATGGAACTGGATGCCGAGGTTACGGCAGGGATGCGCCCGATTGGTACTTTGAAGCAGTAGTGCCTAGATCAATGCTCCAAGGTGGGCAACGCAGGCCTGGCTGAGGCCGTCCAAATGATACCCTCCCTCAAGGATGGATAGCACCCGGCTTTCAGCATATTCCTTTGCGATGGAGCGGATCACATGGGTGAGTTCGGAAAAATCATCGTCCGTAAGTTGGAACTGACCGAGGGGATCCCCGAGCTTGGAGTCAAACCCTGCAGATATGATTACCAATTCCGGGCGGTACCGGTTCATCCGGTGAACCAAATCATCGGCAAATGCATTTTCCACTATTTCCCCGTTGCCTGAACCAGAAGGCAGGGGATGGTTTCGGGTAAACCCCAGTCCATTTCCAGATCCTGTTTCTTCCCGACTGCCGGTACCCGGATACCAGGGGGCTTGATGAGTGCTAAAAAAGTAAACCGATTCATCCTCGTAAAAAATGTCCTGAGTGCCATTGCCGTGGTGCACATCCCAATCGACAATCAATACCTTGCCAACTCCATGAACGGACTGGGCATGGCGGGCGGCAACAGCAGCATGATTAAAGATACAAAATCCCATTCCCCGAGTAGGGCTGGCATGGTGACCCGGTGGACGGGTCAGGCAGAAAGCACGGTCGATTGAACCGGACATAATTTGATCCAGTGCTCCTACGATTCCTCCGGTTGCCTGTTGGGCAACCTCCCAGGAATCTTTGCTGATGGAAGTATCACCTGTACTTAGTTGGGAAGCTCCCTGCTTAATATCTTTTTCCGCTTGAGAAAGATAACTCTTGGAATGTACACGTTCTAGAGCTTCTGCCTGGCAGGTTTGAGGCTTGAGAAAAACTGATTTATCAACGAGCCCTGCTTTTTCGATGGCCTGGTAGGCGAAGGCTACCCGGTCTGGGCATTCTGGATGTTCAGGCCCAGTATGGTGATCAAGGAAGACGGGATCGTAAAGCAATCCGCATCTACTCATGAATCAAGCAGGTGCAGTTGATTTTTTATGCTCGCTTACCAACCGATGAAACGAGGAAAAAAGAAACTGAGCATCGTTGGGGCCGGGTGCAGCTTCTGGGTGGTACTGTACGGAAAAGACCGGTTTTCCTTTGATACGCATGCCTGACACAGTGTCATCATTTAAATTGTATTCTGTGACCACAGCACCATGAGATTCCAAATCTTCTTTGCTCGAGGCAAAGCCATGGTTTTGAGAAGTGATGGACACTTTTTCGGTCTCAACATTTTTTACGGGTTGGTTACCTCCACGATGACCAAACTTCAACTTATAGGTGCTTGCCCCAATGGCATGGGTTAGAACCTGATGCCCCAAACAGATTCCAAAAATTGGGTATTCATCTATTAATTCGCGAATGGCAGAGTGGGCATAATCAAGGGCGGAGGGATCTCCTGGGCCGTTTGATAGAAAGATGGCGTCTGGGTTATGGGACCGGGCATCCTCAGCAGTTGCATCGGCAGGGAGGACCGTGACTTCAAAGCCACTGTTTCTCAAGTTCTTATAAATGGCTCGTTTGGCACCGTAATCAAAGGCAACCAGTCGATGAACTTGACCATCGTTAGGTGGGCCGGCGGATAGAGCAGTACCTGGTACAGAAAAGGGTTGGCTGAGTTCGCCTGAAGCATCCCAAATGAACGACTCCTTGCAGGTTACTTCCTTAACGAAGTCACGACCCACCAGGCCTTCCCAATTTTTTGCTTTTTGAAGAGCTTCTTCATCAGATATTCCTTCGGTGCTCAAACATGCTTTTAGGGCTCCATGAACCCGTAAACTTTTGGTCACTTTACGGGTGTCAATTCCTTCGATACCAGGAATGCCATGCTTAGATAAATAATCAGAAAGATTGCCCGTTGCCCGCCAGTTGCTGACCACTGGGCTTAAATCGCGCACCACAAAGCCGGCCACTTTGGGCCCGTCTGACTCTTCGTCTTCGAGGTTAATTCCATAATTTCCAATTTGCGGAGTGGTCATGGTGACGATCTGTCCGAAATAAGAAGGGTCAGTCAGGGTTTCCTGATATCCGGTCATCCCGGTGTTAAATACCGCTTCCCCGGAAACAGTAGTTTTCGCCCCAAAGGCGAATCCGCGAAATATGCTGCCATCCTCTAAAGCGAGAACAGCGTTTCTTGTCTTGGCTTGCCAACTCATGAGATTGGAACAAGAGGGTAAAGCTCAAGGGATTCAAGGCAAACTTGATTTATTCCCAATTCATAAAAAAAGTAAAATTTACTAGGTTTCGATCGATCGGGGTTTGACTATCCCAGAGAGGAACCCTAGCGAATGAAAAGATGGGAAATAATAAAGAACTTTATGATCGGTCGAGAACCAGCAACATCGCTTTGCTGAAATGGTTGGATAAAATGGTGGATATGTGCCAACCAGCAAGCGTTCGTTGGTGTGACGGATCAGATGCAGAATGGAATGAATTGTGCGGCTTGATGGAGCAGAACGGATCGATGATTCGATTGGACGAAAAAAAGCGCCCAAATAGTTATCTCGTCCGATCCGATCCCCGAGATGTTGCCCGGGTAGAAAGCAGGACTTTTATATGCAGTTACGGCAAGGAAGATGCGGGTCCTACAAACAACTGGGAGGAACCCCGCAAAATGCGTGCAAAACTTAAACGTTTATTTAAAGGATGTATGGAAGGCCGAGTGATGTACCTCGTTCCCTTCTGCATGGGTCCTTTGGGTTCTCCTATTTCCCAGTATGGAGTACAGGTTACCGACTCTCCCTATGCGGTCCTCAATATGCGTATCATGACTAGGATGGGTCAGTCCGTATTGGATGCCATGGGAGAGAAAGATTTTTTTATTCCCTGCTTACATTCAGTTGGGATGCCACTTGGGGAAGGGATGGAAGATGTTCCTTGGCCTTGTGATCCCGATAATACCTACATCGTTCATTTTCCAGAACAACGGACAATTGTTTCTTACGGAAGTGGTTATGGAGGGAATGCCTTGCTTGGTAAAAAGTGTCTGGCCCTACGTATTGCATCTTGTATGGCCCGTGACAACCAATGGATGGCTGAACACATGTTAATCTTAGGCGTGGAAAGCCCGGATGGTGAAAAGACCTATGTTGCCGGTGCATTTCCAAGTGCCTGTGGAAAAACGAATATGGCTATGCTCGTACCACCCGACAGTATGGAAGGCTGGAAGGTGACCACGGTAGGAGATGATATTGCCTGGCTTAAGCCCGACGAAGAGGGTGGCCTACGGGCAATCAATCCGGAAGCCGGATTTTTTGGAGTCGCTCCAGGTACTTCATGGGAAACCAATCCCAATGCCATGGAATCGATGAAGGAGAATACAATTTTTACTAATGTTGCATTAACGGCAGATGGTGATGTGTGGTGGGAAGGATTAACTAAGGAAGCTCCCGAAGGTATCATTGATTGGCGTGGGAATCCATGGAGTCCCAGTTCGGAAACTCCAGCCGCTCATCCAAATGCCAGGTTTACCGCTCCTGCCTCCCAATGTCCGACTATTGATAAGGACTGGGAAAGTCCAACGGGTGTGCCTATTGCCGCTTTTGTTTTCGGAGGTCGGAGGATGTCTGATATTCCGTTGGTCTACCAATCGTTCAATTGGAATCATGGTGTCTACCTAGGTGCCACTCTAGCTTCCGAAACCACTGCAGCTGCTGAAGGTAAACTCGGTAATTTACGCCGGGATCCTATGGCCATGCTTCCTTTTTGCGGATATAATATGGGAGATTATTTCCGTCACTGGATAAGGATGGGAAAAAAGTTGGAAAATAAACCGCGTATCTTTCATGTCAATTGGTTCCGCAAAGATGAGGAAGGGAATTTTCTTTGGCCTGGCTTTCGCGAAAACATGAGGGTTTTACGATGGATGGTGGAGCGTACTTCTGGAAAAGCCAGGGCAGTTGAAGGTCCTCTTGGTTGGGCACCCCGTAAAAAGGACTTGGATTGGTCCGGTATGGAGTTTGCTGAAGAAAAGTGGAACGAACTGATGAGTATTGATCCCGAAAGTTTGCGCATGCAAACCTTGAGGCATGAAGAGTTGTTCCTGCAAATATCTGAATATCTCCCTAAGGAAATGCTCTTTGAGCGGGAGCTGTTGGTCTCCCGTCTATAGAAAGATTTAAGAGACCTGACCGTTTTCCGGTTGGTTCTTTGTCCATCGGTAAAAGATTGAAGCAAGTACACCTACAGAAACTGCCATATTTGCGACCTTCATCAAGACACCCCCAGCTTTTTGATCTTCTAGGGGGGTAAGTTCCATGACCCGTTCGGCATAAAAATAGGTATCATAGAGTACATCCTTAGAAAATGTAAGAATGGCAAAGATTGGAGTTTGTCCGAGCATCAGGGCTAGAATGTAGAGCATTTGCGGACCAAATGCCATGCTCGGAACCCGCTTGGATGGAGCACAAATAGGCCACCACATAAGCAGGGACACAAAAAACATGGAGAGGTGTTCGGCCATGTGCAGGGTTTTGTCGCGAATAGCGGCCTCATAAAAGGCACCCACATGCCAAAATGAAAATACTAGAGTAAACAGAAGGCCGGCAATAATCGGGTGGGCAAGAAAGCGGAGGGTGGATTGTAATGCCGGCCGATGTCGAAGAAATTCATCAACTAGGGGTTGAGGTAGTCCCAGCAATATAAATAACGGACAGATGTACATTAAAATGTTGTGCTGGATCATGTGGGCAGAAAAAAGAAAATTTTCACCTAGCGGGTCGAGTGGCGATCCAACAGCGAGATAAAAAGTAATCAGACCCGTTGCAAACCAAAGAGAGTGCTTGGTGGAATGAGGAAGCTGAGGACAAGCTCTGATCCGAAATGGTCCGTTAAATAAAGCATAAGCCCAACCTACAAAAAGAATACCACCAATTAGAGCGGGTTCAGTATGCCAATGAAGTAAGGTGATGGGTGAGTTTTCCATAGACAAGAAAACAAACTACTGACAATCCCGCATCAAGCAACTAGCGGGGAAGAAAATGGAAAAGTAATTATTGGGCTTCAGTCCAAAAATGCTCGGAACGTACTTTCAACCTAAAGTCATCAGAAGTCGCGTTCTCAGTTAAGAGAGCAATAGTTGACTCATCTATTTCTTCGGAACCGTCGGGATGTGAAAGCAAAAAGAATGGATTGCCTGGATTCTTTGAATTGATCTCGATCATATCAGCTCCGCCAGTTATTCGGTATGAAATTAAATGGGGGACGGTGTTTACTTTTTTCCAATTCTTATCTTCGAATTGTTTGGTAGATTGATGGTCATTCTTGGACTGAAAGTAAGTATTTTCCTGAAAGACAAAATCACCTTTCTTGTAGGCTGTATCTGACTTCCATGACTCTTCAAGTTTGGAGACTTCAAACTTTTCGACGACAGGATGAACATCCGACATATAGATAACGGCAAAGTAAGTACCTAGGGCGATAACAAGACCCATTAAAAAAAGAATGGTGTTTAGTGATTTGTCCCATCTCAGGTGCATGAACCACCAAATAACGCCAAAAAACTTAACAATCGAAGTGGCAAAAAGAACCCCGATTATGGACGTACTCTCAAAAGTCTGCACGTAAATGATGACGACTTCTATGCCAGTAATGGCGACAAGAATCATCGAGAGGTTGAAGAAGGTAAAGAAGCGCTTGCTTTCTTCGGCAACAGGGTCTTCGGAATGTCCGCTCATGATAAAAAATTTAAGTAAATGAAAGGGGTGTGAAGTGCGGTAATAAAGAAGGGACTAAAGGGCGTATTCCATTAGATATATGACGGGAAAAATAATAATCCATACAATATCAACGAAGTGCCAATATAATCCGCATATTTCAATATCGATGGCATGAGCCACACTCATTTTTCCAGTGAAGGAATAGGCCAACCAGCCGATAAGCCAGAATACACCTATGGCAACGTGGGTGCCATGTGTACCGGTTAATACATAAAAGGTAGATCCAAAAACATGAGGTTCTCCTCGGTAGGTCGATAGGGTGAGTTCGTTGCCTGGGGCATGGATAAAGTGGGTGAATTCGTATACTTGGCAGGCGAGAAAAATAGCTCCAAAAATAATGGTACCAAAAAGCATCCAACGCATACTTTTCAAATTCCCTTTGTGTATCGCCGATACTCCAAGTGCCATGAATAAGGAACTTGCGAGCAGGATGAAGGTACTGAAGGAAGTAAGTTCGATATCGAAGACATCCCTGATGTCCAAAAAGTTACCACCGACCGTGGCAGAAATTTTGCGATAAATGAGATGGGTGGAAATCAAAGTGCCGAAAAACATACAATCGGAACCGAGAAATGCCCACATGAGCACTTTTTTGTTTGGAATACCCGTACTGGTTACAGGTTCGTGATGCTCGAGGGCGTGGGCGCTTGCGTCGCTCATAAAATATAAAAATTAAAAGGTGTAAAAATGATTAAATTATTCGTCGTTTTCCTTGGGGAATAAATGATATCCGCCGGGACCTTCCAATGCCCACATAATCATCCCGATCACAGCAACAGAACCAGCGAGGATTGGAGCCGTGTAATCACGAACTAATTCACCACTTGGATCTATATTGCGGTGAAAAAGCATACCTATGGCCAATCCAAATAATCCGAGTGCAGTTACCAATGGCCACCACGAACGATCTGGCATGTGCACACCGTGGTCGTCCAACGGTTCTTTTTCGGCATGGTTTTCCCGGGGTCCATAGTTGTTCTCCCACGCTTGATCCTTAGCTTTTATAATAGGAGTTCGTGCAAAGTTGTATTCTTTTACTGGAGAGGAGAGTGCCCATTCCAGAGTGCGGGCATCCCAGGGATTACTTCCAGCAGGTTTTAATTTTTTGTTAAAGAAGGCACTTACGAATTGATAAATTCCAATGACAATACCTACTCCTAAGATAAACGCTCCAATTGTCGCGATTTGATTCCAAGTTTCAAAACCGTGACCTTCATTGTAGGTATGTGTTCGTCTTGGTTGGCCAATCATTCCAAGGTAATGCATGGGAAAGAAGGTCAGGTTAAATCCAAGAAACATTAGGGTGAATACAAATTTCCCCAGTTTTTCGTTCAACATGCGTCCAGTCATCTTGGGCAACCAGAAGTAAAATCCACAAAATAATCCAAACAATGCTCCTCCAATAAGTACATAATGAAAGTGGGCGACCACAAAATAGGAGTCTTGATGCTGAGCATCAATCGGTACCGAGGAGTGCATGATACCAGTAAAGCCACCTATCATAAACATGGTTATAAATCCAAGGGCGAATAACATTGGGGTATCAAAACGAATGCGACCACCCCACATAGTTCCGATCCAGTTAAAAATTTTAACACCAGTAGGGATTGCGATTAACATGGTAAGCATGGCAAAAGCAGAGGTCGCAACAACGCCCATACCCGTAGTAAACATGTGGTGACTCCAAACGGCAAAGCCCATAAATCCAATAATAGCACCTGAGAAAACGATTAATCCGTAACCGAAAAGGGGTTTGCGAGAAAACACAGGGATTACTTCTGATACAATACCCATGGCTGGAAGAATGAGGATATAAACTTCCGGATGTCCAAAAATCCAGAATAAATGCTGCCAAAGGTGGGGTTTTCCGCCTTCTAAAAAGTCATAAAAATTAGTTCCATATGTACGATCGAACATCAATTCAACCAAGGCAATAGTAATGGCCGGGAAAGCCAAAATGATTAAAAAACTGACGATCAATGTCATCCATGTAAACACGGGTAAACGCATCATGGTCATGCCGGGAGCTCGCATGTTTATGATGGTTGTTATGAAGTTAAAAGATGCGAGCAAAGAGGCAACCCCGAGGATTTGTAGTGAGAAAATCCAAAAGTCAGGACCCATATCTCCGACAACTTCAGCAAAGCGGGTATCAGTAAGTGGTGCATAACCGAACCATCCGATAGCTGGGGATCCACCAGTAAAAAACCAGCTTAGATTAAGAATTAGACCACCACCAATAAAGCACCAGAGACTGAGTGCGTTCATCCGAGGGAAAGCAACATCTCTAGCCCCAATCTGTAGGGGCATGAGGTAATTAAAAAAGGCTGCACTTAGAGGCATGATTACAAGGAAGACCATAGTTGTTCCATGCATAGTAAACATTTGATTGTATTGGCGGTTGGTCAATACATCCATGTTATGATCCCACAACTGAGACCGTATGAGAAGTGCCTCAAGACCACCAACGATAAGAAAGAAAAGTGCGGTCATACCGTACATCAAACCAATCTTTTTGTGATCGATTGTTGTCAGCCAATCGATAAGACCGGTTGTATGTTGACCAGGCCTTGGAAAGACTTGCGTCTTGGCCTTGTTTTCAGTGTCGGGAGCGAGGTATTTAATCGATTCAGTAGCCATGGCGATTCGTATGTTTGGTAAGTGCTAGAAAGGTATTAGGACTGCCCAAGAAGATAGGCGATTAATTGGTTCACTTTTTCATCATCATCTTGAAGATTGCGAAGGGGGTGACGGTCGTCTATGCCCTCACCATTCCACATCAGGTTACCAAATTTGATCTCATTTGAGTTTTTAAGCCATTTTGAAAGGCTTTCTTCATCATTACGCATCCAACCTGCGGCAAGAGAAGTTCTCAGGCCATAGAGGGTAAGGTTGGGACCCTTGGCTCCTAGTCCGGTTCGGTTGACGGCGTGACATTGCACGCATTGTAATGAGGAGAAGAGTTGTTTTCCCTTCTCGTAGTCGTCTGAGTGGGCTTTTTCCCAGGCACCCGGAGCAACTTGAGGGGATTGACCGGGCGAAGTTTTCCGAACAGAACGGTATTCACGATTTGCACCAGCACCTAATTTATTGTCAGCAAAGGAAACATAAGAGTTTTTAATGTATGAGGTTTGTGGATCGTATGATTTGGTTTGAAGGTTGGGGTTTTGAGCGTTTTGAAAACGCTTAACCCATTGATCAAAATCCTCGTCGGTTTGCGCAAGTGCACGGAAAGACATGTATGCATGAGAGTTCCCACAGAATTCAGCACACTGTCCGTAAAATAAACCACCAACAGGTTCGAATTCATCAGTAAATTTTTGCTTAGCAAACACCTTCGAGCGCATGGTGCCATCATGGACTGCAGGCATGGCAGTAGCCGCATCGGACTCACCCATTATTTTTTTCTGGTCTGCAATAAACCACATGAAGTTTTCCTGCCCAGGCATAAGATCCATCTTGCCGGCAAGCTTGGGTACCCAAAAACTGTGGATTACATCTTCGGTGCGTAAATTAATACGCACTGCTTTAGTGGCTGGAAAAACAAGTTCATTGGCAGTGACGATACCAAATTGGGGATATTCAAATACCCAAAAGAATCTCTTGCCAGTAACATTTACAGTAATAGCACCGTCAATTTGACTGCGATCCAAGCCTAATTTCTCAAGGGATTCTGAATCATTGGCATCAGGCACACGGTTGAGTAGGACAATGCCCTGAAGGGTAGGAACAGCTAAAATCACAAGAATGATTGAAGAGGCAATAATCAAACCAGTTTCAATGAATGAGCTGCCGTGTGACTGAGGTGGAATCTCTTTAGCTTCCTCAGCATTTTTTGCCCGGTATCTCCACAGAACATAGAGTAGGCAGCCACCGACTGTGCAAAACAGAAAAATGGTGATCCAAACTGAAAGCATGAAAACATCGTATTGGTTTTGCGACACGAGTCCTTTGGGGTCTAGGGCAGACTGTTTGTGATCGATACGGGAACAGCTTCCGGCGAGTAGGAGGAATAATCCGGAGAAAAGGTTTCGAAATACTGAATGATTTGCAAAGAATGAGATCATTTTTAAAGTCATAGATAGCGGTCAATTACTAAGGCGGCAAAAAGGAGGGGAAGATATATGATAGTTACGAAGAAAAGTTTCTTGGCAGAATGATCCCGGTTTTTCGAGGTAAGGAATCGAATGGCTGGGAACAATAAATAAAGGGACAGAATAACAGATGAGGCAAGATAGAAGAGCCCAGGTTGGGGTTGTTGGAGTTTTAAGAAGTAAGGAGAAAAAACAAAGATGGTGAGTAAAACGGTGTAAACCAAACTTTTGCGAGCAATCGCCCGCCCATCAGAATCACCCAGTTCATGGAGCTTGAATCCCCCTTTGGAATAGTCTGTCCGAAAATTCCAGGCGATGGCCATGAAATGGGGGAGCTGCCAAGTGAAAAGAATCCCAAATAATATCCAACCATAGGTGGTTGGGGCACCCTCGGCAGCGACCCAACCAATTAACGGAGGAAGGGCTCCAGAAACGGCACCAATCTCAATGGCATAAGGGCTAATTTTTTTAAAAGGAGTGTAAATGAGAAGATAAACAATAAGGGTAGCGAGAGTGAGAATAGCCGCCCACGGGTTGGTGCCAACCCACAGAATGTAAAGACCAAGTGAAGATAGAGTAATTCCAAATACCAGAGCAAATTCGGGACTGATTAATCCAGAGGGTAGAGGGCGGCTAGCAGTTCGAGCCATCAAGGAATCTTCTTTTCGTTCCATCCACTGGTTTAGGGCGGCCGCTCCACCTGCCGACAATGCTGTACCAATTGTAAGTGAAATGAAAATCGCTAAATCTGCTTGGAGTGGTTCACGAACTAAATACCCGAGAGATGCAGTAAATACCGAAAGCAAAGAAAGCCTAGGCTTTGTTAGCTCATACATACCATGCACAGAGAAACCCGGCGAACTTGAAAGCGAGCCGGGGTGGGGCTTGGCTGGTATTGGTTTTCCTAGACTCACGTCAGTAGAATTTCTAATAGAAAATTATGATTTAGCAAACAAAAGCAAGCAAGGTGATAGATTCCATGTTGGATGTTGAAAGCTGAGCTAATAATTAAGTATAGTTAGATTAACTGTCATTATTTTATAAAATCCAGAAACTTAAAAAAAGCATAGATTAACTAACTCTGATGGAACTCCCTAGAGTAATTGAAATTGCCTGCAGTGCAGTTGCTGAATAGTACGGGGTTGTGAATATTACTCAGGCAATAGTTTTTATGATTTGTGGGTTAGCTTTGTGCAGTTGCGAAGCTCCCCCTAGTCAATTTTCAGCCAAGTCAACACTAGCAGTAAATGAAGTGCGGGGAAGGGTTTTAGATGTCGATGTTAACACCAGTATGGTGAAAGTTGAAATACTTGCCTGCGGTAAAGAACTCCAGAAAGAATGGGGTGGAGTATCTGGTTTCGAGCAATTTTTTGCGGTTCAACCTGGAGATTTAAACCTTTTAAATTTAAAATCGGTTTTTCGAGCGTCGACTCGTAAGACTTTTACTCCCGCAAGAGGACCGGGTTATTTACTCAGTTGTGTTTGGCCAGATGATCGATCGGTTCGTATTCGAGTTAATAATGTTAATCGATTGTTGCGACGAGATACCTTGAGCATGGGAGATAGCATGATTCGTTCAGTTGGTGATACGCTTCCCCCTTTTGCCCTTTATGACCAAGATGGTGAAGTCTTGACGACCGACTATTTTGATGGCTCCGTAACGGTGTTAAATTTTATATTTACCCGGTGTTCGATTGCGGAGATGTGCCCTGCATCCACCATGCGTATGAAAAAGCTTCAAACACTGGCCAAGCAGACAAAAGTCCCCCATGTAAAGTTTCTTTCCATAACTTTAGACCCAGAGTTTGATACCCCGGGAGTCCTTAAATCTTATGCACGCGCCTATGATTTGAATGAACAAAACTTTCGTTTGGGGACAGCGACTAAGGCGGCTATTGACGATTTGAACCGTCAATTTGGAATTTTTCGAAAGAATATTGAGAATTTGCCACTCGATCACACGATGCGAACCATGATTATCAATTCCAAAAGACAAATTATATATCAATTTCCTGGAAGTCATTGGTCGGCAGAAGATTTTCTCGCTCGTCTGCCCGAAGGTGTTGAAGGTTAATTACTTGATAATGAAAACTATATTTTCGTCTAAATTCTTACCCTTCTTTTTGGCAATCCCTTTTATCGGTATTTATTTTGTTGTACGCTCACTGCCGGTGGAACCATGTGATTTTCTGCACGAAGAAACTTACAACCTTGAGGGTGAACTCGATTATTGTGGACCTGGAGATGCAGGCTTTGTTGATTTATCTATCCGCAGGTGGCCTATGAGTTTGGACTTCCGGGCTCTTGATCCCTTAGAAGTTGGAAAGCCTTGTCGATTTGAAATGAATATCAAGCAGGCGGATGGGTCCCCTCTGGCAGCTTCTGATGTAGCTCTAAGTCATACCCGTAAGATTCATCTTCTCGCAATCGATCCCAGTCTGCAGGATTATCAGCACCTTCATCCAGAAGCAGATCCATTATTTAAGGGGATATGGCGTTTTACGCTTACACCGAAAAAAGCTGGGAATTATCAAGTCTTTCTTGACCTCATACCCATTCGTAGTCCCCGCCGAGTGTTATTAGGGACCAGTTTTAAGGTGTCAGGGAAGTCCGAAGCTCCCTACCTTAAAGAGGGCAGCACTTTGGTCTCTCAAGGTAATCGGACTTTCAAAATTAAACGATTAGAAAATGAAGGTTCGGGTTCTGAAATAATGATCAAATTTACTGCAGTGAATGAACAGGGTGATGACCTTCCACTCCGACCAGTTATGGGAGCTTTTGCCCACATGGTTGCCTTTGAACCAAACCTTAAAGGTTTTGCCCATCTTCATCCCCTAGAATATGAACCGCCAAAATCCGGTGATGATGCCCGGTCTGGTCCCTTAACTTTCAGTTTTAAATCTCCCGATTCTGGAGTTTACCGCTTATGGGCTCAGGTAAAAGTGGGAGATGATAAGGAAGAATGCTTTCTTCCTTTTGACTTAAAAATTTAATGATTTTGCCAACCTCTAATAAAGAGGTTGTATTTCGTCTTGATCTTTATCGATTTGAGGTTTTCTGAAGAAATTTACAAGGTCGATACAGACTCTGATTGTATGGTTAACCTTAAACGGGATTCTGAATATCAAAAAAAGGTAAAAGCATACCGATTTTAAAGATCAATATTAATTGGATCGTGTCCATCTGCGGAGTAAAAAATCGTCGTTATCGTCCAGAGTTTCAACGGGATTAAAACTTTTTTTAAATTCGGGAAAAAATGCGTCCCCATCTGGAACTTTTCGGTGAACTTCCGTGAGGTAAAGTTCGTGACAAAGAGGCAGGGCAAGAGAATAGATTTCTCCACCGCCTATGATGAAAATAGTCTGATCCTGTTGCTTGTTTTCGAGAATATCTTCTATGGATCTAAATATCCTCATCCCATCTTCCTGTGAAGCGGTACGACTGAGTACCCAGTTTTGTCTACCAGGAAGCGCACCTGGCAAAGATTCCCAAGTTTTTCTTCCCATCACTAAGGTGTGCCCGAGAGTAATTTTTTTAAACCACTTTAGGTCACCAGGTAACCGCCACGGCAAGTCACCCGCTCGGCCAATAACCCCATCTTGGGAGACCGCGACAATCGCTTTGCAGGGACAAGAACTATTCACACCGCGATCGGCGCCTTGATGGCAGGGTAGGGGTCATAATCAACAAGTTCAAAATCTTCGAAACGAAAGTCTGTTATCTCTTTTTGATTTCCATGAATAAGCATTGTGGGCTTTGTTCGCGGTTCTCTGGAGAGTTGAAGTTCGGCTTGTTCGCGGTGGTTTGAATAAAGGTGAAGATCTCCGAATGTGTGAACAAACTCATGAGCCTGCAAATTGCAAATCTTGGCGATCATCATGGTCAACAAGGCATAGGATGCGATATTGAATGGAACACCCAGGAAGAGATCAGCACTTCGTTGATAAAGTTGACAACTTAATTTACCTTCAGCGACATAAAATTGAAAAAGTGCATGACAGGGTGGTAGAGCCATTAGGTGAAGCTCTCCCGGGTTCCAAGCACAAACGAGGTGCCTGCGACTATCAGGGTTTTTTCGGATGGCATGGATAACCTCCTGGATTTGATTAACAGAACCCTTACCGTCTGACCTCTTCCAGTCAGTCCACTGGGCACCATAAACCCGCCCGAGATCCCCATTTTCATCGGCCCATTCATTCCAAATCGATACCTTGTTGTCTTGTAGGTATTTTACATTGGTATCACCATTTAAAAACCATAGCAGTTCATGGATGATGGAGCGCAAATGAAGTTTTTTTGTGGTTAGTAAGGGAAAACCGTCGTGAAGGGAGAACCTGGCTTGTTCGCCAAATACCGACCATGTTCCTGTTCCCGTGCGATCATTTCGGTGGGTGCCTTGATCGATTAATCGTTGGAGCATGGATAGGTAAGTCTTCATTGGTGGGTATGGAACATTCTTGATTGTGCAGAGAGTGATACGTATAATTTTATATTCATGAGCGTTTGTGGAATGTCGAGTTTATCTGTTTTAATAGGCTTTTTGATGTTCTTTGGAAGTGCGAAAATGCATAGCCAACAGAAAGCAAATGACTTCACGAAACGTGTGGGAGGTTTTGATGGGAAAATGAGCCCACTGAATGGACGAGCATCAAAATTTAACCGTATGAATCCGCACTCAAGCAGGCGCATATCGATTGAAGAATGGCCGGCTCACTTTTCTTCTTTCGGGGGCAAGCGTTTCCCCATGGGCAATGTTAACCTTTGGGGTAGTGAACGGGTGCCATCTACTCGCATAGAAATTAAAACGCCCTTGAATGATCAAATCGCTGATGAAAGTTCTGAACGAGCAAACAATCAAAATTTAAGCAAAAAAGCTCCCGCTGCTAATGCAGTCGAATTTCGGGATGCTTATTATGCTCGTTTAAATGACCGTGTGGATGATTGGATGAACAAAGTGAACAATATGTCATTACGCGATATTAACCGATATCAGTTTAGGCGGGATCGTCCGAGCAAACCTGGGTTTCCCGTTCAAAGAGCAGGGGGAGATGCGTATGACGGTTCTGAACTAGAGGCCCCAATTAAAGGAAGTGGGTTACCAAAGAATAAACAAATTAGTTTACCTCAAGGAAGCAAAGATTATTGGATGGGCCCAAGAAAAGTTAAATCTTCATCTGCCTCAAGCATATCAAATGTTGGCAGTCAAAAGAATACATTTTCGAACCCAACGAAGTCAAATGAGCCTGAAAAAAACTTCAAGACCAAGTCAAAGCCTATCCTTGGGCCCAAAACTATTCGAGTGCAAGTAGGCAAGCCCGAGTGATTCACGCTTGCCACTATTGCTGGGATTATTACTATTCTCCCTTTAAATTTATTTCAAGGACGGCTAGCTCAGTTGGTTAGAGCGACTGGTTTACACCCAGTAGGTCACAGGTTCGAATCCTGTGCCGTCCACCATTCATCAATTTGTAAACTACTCCCATGCGCCACATCATTTCCGTTTTAGTCGAAAATAAATTTGGTGTCCTCGCTCGAATAGCTGGACTGTTTAGTGGACGTGGATTTAATATTGATACTTTAAATGTAGCACCTACTCATATTGATGGACGGTCTCGGATTACCGCTACGCTTAATGGAGACGAAAAAGCCCTGGATCAATGCATCAAGCAATTAGATAAACTTGTAGATGTTATTGCAGTGGAAAACTACCATGGCGAAGAAGCAGTTGGGCGTGAACTGGTTTTGCTTAAAGTCGAAGCCGATTCCAAAACTCGCCCGGAAATTACCCAAATTTGTGATGTGTTCCGGGGTAAAATTATAGATGTCTCCCCCAATAACCTGATCATAGAGGTCACAGGAAACAAAAATAAAATAAAAGCTTTTCTCGATTTACTCGAATCCTTTGGCGTATCCGAACTTGCCCGTACGGGTGTTGTTTCTTTGCGTCGTGGAGCGAGTGAAAACTAATCCATTTTATCTGGAAATCAACTAATCAAGTAACCCACTAGCAAATGCCAGCGAAAGTATACACGCACAAAGAAGCGAAAATTACTCCCCTTAAAAAGAAAACGCTCGCCGTCATCGGGTACGGCTCACAAGGACATGCCCATGCCCTCAACCTAAAGGACAGTGGCTTGAATGTCATCATTGGATTGTACAAAGGAAGTAAATCCATTCGTGTGGCCAAACGCCATGGCTTTGAAGTGTTTGAAGTTGCTGAGGCTGTACAAAAGGCAGATGTCATTATGATAGGTGTGCCTGATATGAAGCAGGCTGAGGTTTACGAGTCCGAAATTAAACCCAACCTTTCTAAGGGTAAAACACTTCTATTCACCCACGGCTTTGCCATTCATTTTGGCTTAATCAAACCTCCCCGCGGAGTCAGTGTGATCATGGTCGCCCCCAAAGGACCTGGTCACCTAGTACGCTCGCAATTTAAGGAAGGCAAGGGAGTACCCGCTCTAATTGCCGTGCTTAAAGGTTCATCCAAAGATTCCAAAAAAGTTGCTCTTTCTTGGGCAGCTGGTGTTGGAGGTGCAAGAGCAGGCATTCTCGAAACTACCTTCAAGGAAGAAACTGAAACAGATTTATTCGGCGAGCAAGCGGTTCTTTGTGGCGGTGCGTCTGCCTTGGTTCAAGCAGGCTTTGAAACTTTAGTGGAAGCAGGTTATGCACCTGAAATGGCTTATTTCGAATGTTTGCACGAGTTGAAATTGATTGTTGATTTAATGATCGAATCGGGAATTGCTGGCATGAGGTTTTCGGTATCTGAAACTGCAAAGTATGGTGATATTACCCGCGGGCCTCGTGTCATTAATGCAAATGTCAAGCGCTCGATGAAGACGATTCTTAAAGAAATTCAAAGCGGTAAATTTGCCAATGATTGGATCAAGGAACACCAAGCAGGATTACCTAATTACAACAAGTTGTTGGAAGAAGGCGAAAAGCATCCTATCGAAGTTACTGGTAGAAGCTTAAGAGCTGTAATGCCTTGGATACCTAAGAAAAACATTAAGGGTGCACAAGCATCCTACTCCTAATTCCAGCGACTCATTCGTCGGGTTGAAGAAATACATCCGGCCGACGGTATTGCGTTTGGCTCTCTTTATCTGTAATCGGTGAGTAAACCTTTGGTATTGGCAACCCGCCGTAGTCCCTTGGCGTTATGCCAAGCTGAACAGGTTGCGACTTGTTTAAGCGATTCTCTTTCGCGAGAGGTTGAACTTTTACCAATGGTAACCACCGGAGACAAACAAACTGATTGGTCTTTGGAAAAGTCTGGTGGAAAGGGCTTATTTACGAAGGAACTTGAACTTGCTTTACTCGATGGTCGAGCCGATCTTGCAGTACACAGTGCTAAGGATATGCCAACGGAGATGCCAAAGGGTTTGGAATTGGCTGCTTTTCTTAAGCGAGAAGATCCGAGAGATGTTTTGGTATTTAAGGAGGATTGCCCTGAGCCCAAAGCCATAGCCTCGGGAAGTCCGAGAAGAAGAGCTCAGGCAACTCGGTTGTTTCCCCACGCGAAGTGGATGGAATTACGAGGAAATGTAGAAACGCGTTTGCAAAAAATTTCTCAAGGTAGAGAAGCAGATGCGAGTCTACTTGCAGCCGCGGGATTGAATCGTTTAGGCATTCGTGCATTTCCTGGTTTGTCCTTTCGAAAATTAAAATTAAACGAAATGGTTCCGGCTCCGGGCCAAGGAGCGATCGCTCTACAAACTCGTTCCGAAGATGTTCGTTATTTTAATCAAGTTAGCGATAAATCGACTGAAAGAGCGGTCAAAATTGAGAGGGCCGTTTTGGTTGCTTTAGGGGGCGGTTGCCAAGTAGCATTAGGAGCTCATTTCTCTGAAACGAGCGATAAACTGGCCTTTTTTCATGAGAATTGTGGGATTAAAACTTTGACGATTGCCGGGAGGGAAGAATCGGATTGGATTAAAGAAGTCATAGAATGGACAAAAATCAACTAAGCGAAGGCATTGTTTACCTAGTGGGAGCAGGTCCTGGAGACCCCGGATTATTAACTCTTAGGGCTCGTTCCCTAATCGAAGGATGTGATGTCTTGGTATACGATCATTTGGCAAATCGAAAACTTCACGACTGGGCATCGGCAGGATGTGAACGAATCGATGTCGGCAAAAGTCCGGGGCGGCACACCATGGAGCAATCTGAGATTGGGGAAATACTTGTTGCCAAGGCACAAGATGGATTGAAGGTCGTGCGTTTAAAGGGCGGAGATCCTTTTGTGTTTGGTCGTTGTGCGGAGGAGATGCTTGCGTTGGATGAAGCCGATGTGCCTTATGAGGTAGTTCCTGGGGTAACGGCTGCTTTAGCTTGTGCTGCTTATGCAGGTATTCCCTTATCTCACCGGGACTTTGGTTCCTCCATTTCCTTTCTTACTGGTCATGAGGATGTGGCTAAGGAATCCTTACGTGTTGATTTTGCAAAGTTTGCTGAAGTCGGGGGTACCCTTTGTATTTACATGGGGATGAGCAAACTTGAAGAGATCGTAGAAAAATTGCTCGTTGGTGGATTATCAAAAGATCGGCCTGCCGCTGTGGTCTCACAAGGCACCTTGCCTGGTCAG
The DNA here is from genome assembly GCA_018607205.1 of Opitutales bacterium. Taxonomy (GTDB): domain Bacteria; phylum Verrucomicrobiota; class Verrucomicrobiia; order Opitutales; family Seribacteraceae; genus Chordibacter; species Chordibacter forsetii. The sequence goes on from JABBBW010000003.1 coordinate 18,921, forward strand.
AGAAAAATCCTTGCTCCCCTTGGGGAATTGGTTGAGCAAGCTAGGGTGGGCGACTTAAGTGCTCCTGCCATTATATTTGTGGGAAATTCAATCGGCCTGGCTCGTTCTTCAACTTGGTTTGACCGGGCACCTTTATTTGGGCGTCGAATAGTCCTTACCCGGGCAAGCGGTCAGAAGAGCAAAATGCGAAGCAGACTTGAGGAACTCGGAGCAGAAGTGATTGACTTACCTTTAATTAAAATCGAACCAGCAGAAGATCGAAAGCTTGTAGCCGAGGTATTTGCAGGTATTGCCACTTATGAATGGGTAGTTTTTACAAGTGCTAATGGGGCTAAGGCCTTTATGGAAATTTTCTTTCGTGCCTATTCAGATATTCGAAGCTTTGGACCTATGCGAATTGCTTGTGTCGGAGAATCTACAGCCGAGGTCTTACAAGCCTATCAACTCGATATCGAACTTATTTCTCAGGATTCTACTGCTGAAGGATTAGCGAAGGAATTGATTGGTACCGATAGTTTAGATAGTGCCAATGTATTGGTCATCACGGGTAATCGGAATCGGGAAATTTTGGTGGATGTTTTGGAGGGAGTCGGTCGGGCAATTGTCGACACCTTACCTGTATACCAGACAGATTTTGCAGATGTTCTTGAAGCTCCTGATATTAGTACATTTCTTAAAAATGGTGCTGACGCCATCATTTTCACCAGTTCCTCTACCGCTCTTTCGTATGTAGAACAATCGGATGATTTAATTTTTGAGGGAGGTGCTCGAAAGCCTATTCTTTGCAGCTTTGGGCCGCAAACATCTAAGACATTGAAGGAGAACGATTTAAGGATTGATTTGGAGGCATCCCATCCGAGCACTGATGGTTTGATTGATGCTTTAGTTGAGCATTTTTCTGCGTCTGGATGAGGCCAAAAATAGTTAAGGTCTGCGGGATTACCCGATCTGAAGATATTCGGATATGTCAGGATGCCGGAACGGACGCCCTTGGCTTTATTTTTCACCCGGCTTCTCCGAGGAACCTTTCCATGGAACAGTACGAACGTTTGATCGCTGAAATAAACTTTGAGAGTACTTGTAAAGTCGCAGTAGCGGTTACCCCCGATATGTCACGAGTCCGCGAATTTATCGAAGCCGGTTTCGATAAGTTCCAATTTCATTTTCCAAGTGGGTTTTCATTAGATAAGATTGCTGAGTGGTCAACATTGGTCGGGCGTGCCAATCTTTGGCTTGCTCCACGCCTGAGTAAGGTGGATGAATTTTGCCTAGAATATTTGACCTTTGCCAAGTCCATCCTCATGGACGCTTACACAATTGATGCTTACGGAGGAACCGGGAAGCAAGCCGATTGGGAAAGGTTTAAAAGGTTACGGGTTGACCATCCCGGATATCAGTGGATTTTAGCCGGGGGTCTTGGACCGGATACCTTGAATGAAGCGGTCCGCCAGGCTGAGCCGGATGGAATTGATTTGAATAGTGGTTTGGAGAGTAGTCCGGGAATCAAGGATGCAGATAAAATAAAGGCTGTATTTAATCTGCTTTCCGAAAATTTTTAACTCACAAAGGTCTTATTTAAATTGCTTAGCGAGCTTGGCTAATTGTTTTGGGTCCATCCCGTCAAGGTCAGGCAAGCCACCACCACCTCCGCCACCAAAGGCATTCATTAATTGTTTCATCTTTCCGCCTTTCATTTTCCTCATCATTTTTTGCATTTGGGAAAATTGTTTAATTAATAAATTAACGTCACGGATTTGAACACCTGCTCCATCGGCGATTCTTTTTCTTCGGGATCCGCCAATGATTCGGGGGAAGCGGCGTTCTTGCTTGGTCATCGATAAAATAATGGCTTCGTGCCGCCCGAGTGCGGCTTCTTCTTTGTCGCCTACTTGAACATTACCCATACCTGGAAGCATCTGTGCAATCGAACCCATGGACCCGAGTTTTTTCATTTGCCTCATTTGGGTAAGGAAATCCTCAAAGTCGAATTCGGCTTTGAGCATTTTCTCGGCCATGCGAGCAGATTCCTCTTCATCGAAATGTTCCTGCGCTTTTTCAACCAAAGACACAACATCTCCCATTCCTAAAATCCGGGAGGCCAGGCGGTCCGGATGAAAAGCTTCAAATTCATCAATTTTCTCGCCTGTCCCCATGAACTTGATTGGAGCCCCTGTGACTTTCTTCATGGAGAGGGCGGCACCTCCACGGGCATCTCCATCTATTTTGGTCAAAATGATACCGCTCAGTCCTAAGCGTTCGTGAAAAGTTTTGGCTACATTTACTGCCTCTTGTCCTAGGGCTGCGTCGGCAACTAAGAGGATTTCATGCGGATCAATTTCTTTCTTCAGACGATCTAATTCGTCGACCAAATTATCGTCAATTTGCAGACGCCCCGCAGTATCAAAAATGACGAGGTCCGAACCGTTAGATTTCGATTTTTCCCAGCCCGCTCTTGCGATGGCAGAAACATCCTTACTTTCCCTGTCCAGGTAACATGAAAAATTCTCTTGTTTGGCAAGAAATTCCAATTGATCGATGGCAGCAGGTCGGTAAACATCGCAAGCAACCAACATTGGGGTCCTGCCATCCTTGACGAGATGCTTGGCTAGTTTTGCTGAGGTGGTAGTTTTTCCTGCCCCATGCAAGCCAACCATAAGAACGCGTAATGGACGGTCAGTATGGAGAGCAGAATTCCCCTCGCCGAGTAATCTGACCAATTCATCGTTGATAATTTTTACAACTTGTTGACCAGGTTCGACGGACTTTAACACTTCCTGGCCTAAACAAGCACTTTTAACTTCATCCACAAATTCACGGGCTACCTTGAAGTGAACATCAGCTGATAGAAGTGCCTTGCGTACTTCAGTTAGGGCATCGGAAATATTATCCTCAGACAGTTTACTTTTTCCACCAAGGGTTTTGAGGACCCCGCTTAATTTATCCGACAAGTTTTGAAACATATCAAAATACAATGTCATCGAGGGCTGGATGGGGAAAGCCATAAATCTTACAGGTGGCTTTACTCGTTGCCAAAAGGAGGATTTAAAGTAGGTTAAACCTTTCATTTTAAATACCTTTCAGCACCTATGAAGATTCTAGTAGCGGATCGCATCTCTCCACTCGGAGTAGAGTTTTTGCAAAAGCAAGATGGCTTTGAAGTAGTCGAGGCCTATGGTTTATCACCTGATGAGGTGGTTGAGCAAGCCCGCGAGGCTTATGCCATTATCGTTCGAAGTGATACTCGGGTAACCAGGGAAGTTATGGAAGCCGCTCCTATGCTTAAAGCAGTCGGTCGAGCAGGCGTAGGAGTCGACAATATTGATATCGATGCTGCTACCGAGCGGGGAGTCATCGTTATGAACACCCCTGGTGGGAATACCATCGCCACTGCAGAACTTACTTTCACTCACATGCTTTGCGGTACTCGGCCTGTTGTTCGCGGTGTCTCGGGCATGCGCGATGGAAAATGGGAACGTAAACAGCTTAAAGGGGCGGAGTTAAGAAATAAGACCTTGTCTATCTTAGGCCTTGGGCGAATTGGCGCCGAAGTGGCCAAACGTGCCCGGGCATTTGAGATGACTGTGATCGCTTATGATCCTTACCTAACCGAGGAACGGGCCAAGGAATTGGAAATTGAAAAGGTCGACTTGGACGACGCCTTCGCCCGTGCAGATTATCTTACCGTACACATGCCAATGACGGCTCAGACCAAAGGAATTGTCGATGAGGCTGCTTTTGCCAAAATGAAGGATGGTGTTCGTGTATTTAATTGTGCCCGTGGTGGAATTATCAAGGAATCTGCTCTAATTGAAGCCTTGAAAAGCGGAAAAGTTGCAGCTGCCGGACTAGATGTTTACGAACAGGAACCTCTGCCTGAAGATCATGAATTTCGTAGCCTTGAAAATTTAAACCTTACTCCCCACTTGGGTGCCTCGACCGAGGAAGCCCAAGAAAGTGTAGGGGTAGAAATTGCGGAAGCTATTGCTGAGGTGTTGCAGGGCGGTCGCATTCGTAATGCCATTAATATGCCCTCGATCGACCCGAAGGATTTGCAAACCCTCAGCCCCTATTTAGAGCTTTGCATGCGCCTGGGTGCATTTGCCCGACAAGCTGCTCGAGAAACTGTTCAGTCCTTACACATCACATACTGGGGGGGGATGATTGATTTTGATACCATTCCCTTAACCCGTGCCGTTCAAAAAGGCTGGCTCAATGGAATTGCAGGGGATGAAGGTGTAAACGATGTCAATGCCCCCTATAAGATAAAAGCGTTGGGCATAAAAGTAGAAACCACTAAGTCTTCCTCCTCTGCGGATTATAATGAATTGATCGAGGTACGAACTATCGATTCTGAAGGTAATCAACAATCGGTGCGTGGAACGATTATTGGAAAGAATGCTGATCCGAGAATTGTTGAGGTAGATGGAGAAGCCATCGAGGCCCGCCCTGTGGATACCTTACTTGTGGTGAGAAACTTGGATAAGCCAGGGATTGTGGGGAAAGTGGGGTCGATACTTGGTCAGTTTGGAGTCAATATAGCTAACATGTCTCTGAGCCGGTCCGAGGGTTCTGAGTCAGCACTAACTATTTTGGAATTAGACGAAGAGCCCGCGGCTGAAGCAATTGAACAATTGGTCGCCGATGCGGATATTCAAGAAGCCCGGGTATCTCGACAGAAATAGGCCCTTAGCGAATACTTTTATCTAGCACTTCAAAGCATGTTAAGCGTAGAGACAATATCCGTTTTAATTATCGGTTATTTGATCGGATCGGTTCCATGGGCTGTGATTGTGGCCAAGCGTTCGGGTGTTGATATTTTTTCTGTTGGCAGTGGAAATCCTGGGGCTACCAATGTTTTACGGACTCTCGGTAAACCTTCGGGTTATTTGGTGTTTTTCCTCGATTTTCTAAAGGGTGTACTGGCAGTTTGTTGGTTTCAAATTCCCTTATTTTCTTTTTCAGGTGACTCCTCACTAGCTTTGTGGGGTTTGCCCGCAGCGGTGCTCGGTCATACCTATCCGTTGTTTACTAAGTTCCGTGGAGGTAAGGGAGTTGCAACTGCGATGGGCGGATTATTGGCCTTAATGCCTGCCTGTTTACTGATTGGATTATTTGTATGGGGTCTTACCTTTTATCTTACTCGATATGTGGCCGTTGCCTCTATTGCTTTTGGTTTAAGTTTACCAGTATGTGCGATTATAGGCATATCTGCTGATGAGCCTGGAGGTGGTGGCAAAACTTTTTTGGCCTTTATCGTGATGGGATGGATTGTTTGGAGGCACCGGGCCAACCTCCTTCGTTTGCGTCAAGGAACTGAAAACAGATTTGAGCGTAAAGATAAAACCAAACGATAACCATTTGTCAGATGAATAATCAAACACAGGATACCCCAAAAGAGTTAAAGGTGGGCATATTGGGTTTTG
>JABBBW010000207.1 GCA_018607205.1 Opitutales bacterium
CCCCCCGACCGCAACCGCTTTTATGGCGTTAACGACCTGCCCGATCTCGCCATACGCAATGGCCGCTGGAAATTACTCTGCGAGTACGACGGTTCTGCCCCCCTACTCTACGACCTTTCAATCGATCCTAAGGAATCCAAAAACTTGGCAAAACAAAGACCCGATATCCTTAAAGAACTCACTAAAGCCGTAGTTGCCTGGCATAATGCCATGCCAACAGACAACGGACCTGCACTTGAATATGGAAGTGATTAATAAAGACAGGTCCTAAGAATCCTTCTTTTTACCCTTCGGTTTTTTATTCCCGCTCTTTTTCTTGCCTTTTGAATCCTGCTTGTTGCCTTCTTCTAAATTTGTTTTCTTGGCCTCTTTTCCTGGGTTCACTTTTGCCTGTTTGATCGCTTCCCTACGCTCTTCCACATTAAGTTTACCATCTCCATCGGCATCAAATTTTTTGAGCATTTCTTGCTTTCGATCCTCCCATGCCTGCCTCGCACCCGATCGTTCCTCATCACTTAATTCTCCGTCTCCATTGGTGTCAAAACGTTCCATTAGGTGTGGGGGCAACCGTCTTCCCTTACTGGCTAAATCTTTACGAAACTCGGCTCGTTCCTCATCGCTCAGTTTTCCGTCTCCATCTTTATCAAACTTTTTTGCAAGTAAAGGTGGAATGCCCGTCCTTGCCCCGCTCATTTCATTGCGCAAATTTTTTCTTTCTTCCTCGCTTAACTTTCCATCCTTGTTCGTATCAAATTTTTTCATAATTTCACCACGACTGGGAAAATTTGTTTTGTTCTCCGCCTTTTTGGGTTTCTCCGCTGGAGCTGCTAATAGTGCGAAGGACAGAAAGAGGTATACTATAGCTAAAGATAAAGGCTTCATAAGATATTTGGGCATTTGGGTTTTAATTTTATATAACGACAAGCTATAGGGTTTTTGCTTGCGAGAAGGCCTGGTCGTCAATACTTTTCATCGCTTCCAGTGATGGCGCGGTAGCCAAGTGGTAAGGCCGGGGACTGCAAATCCTCTATTCGCCGGTTCGATTCCGGCCCGCGCCTCCATTCATCCTTCGGATTCATTCCGCGCGTTCCACCGCAAGGATTTTTCGTTAAAACCGGGGGTTCTGGGACTTCAGGAATTCTCTATCCACTCCTAAATCCTCACTCTTCCGCCCCTTGCTCGGCAACTCGTCTGACGACTCCTTGCGAATCGGTGATTGGTCACCCTTCGGGCAACCTCCTCTCGCTCACGCTCGGGGTCCGGCCCGCGCCTCCTAATAACTTGAGCGTTTAGTTGCCTTTTTTGCGTCTGGCTTTTTCGATCTGTTTTTCCTGAAGAAACAGCACAATGTCCCGTTTGTTTTTTTCGGAAGTTTTCTCAAATTTGAGGGATAGCTTATTTCGAGTCCCACCAAGCGGAGTTACTTGAATGACAGCACATCTCAAAAGAACGGTGGGTTTGGTGTTATCCAGGCGATATAGTATATCTACTTTGTCAGTTGGTTTAGCATTTACATTTGCAGTGATACCAACGCCAGTTGCACTGAGATTGACCCAGCGAAGAGAAATCTCTTCGTTTTGGTAAACCGAATCGATTCGCGCACGGTTAACTTCAGTTTTTTGTTCCAGAAGACGCAATACCTGAGCAACATCTGGGTTGGTTTGCTGAACAAGATCAACCGCTTTTGAAATTGATTGATCCAAAGCCTCCAACTCTGCAGCAATATAATCTGTAAAATAAGTGAAGTCGGGAAAGTTCGGGCATTGAATAACTTTGGCATCTTCTTCAGAAAGGACACGATACAGGAAAGGGATCTGTACATCCATTCGAACAAATTCTCTTTTATCTTCAATTGTCATGGATTTGAATTGATTTTAGATCCCATCTTAAAGCAAGAAATTTTTTATAACCAGCAAGCAGGATCAAAATAAAGGTACAAATTTACCAAGGTTGCCGAGTTGCACTTTTCCTTAACCCAGGCTTAATCACATCGCCTGCCAAGGCATGGCCGTGCTCCACTTCCTTTGCGATAACAATTTGATTTCTTCCAGATTCTTTGGCCTCGTATAGCGCCTTATCTGCAGCCTTTAAAAATGTGGTTAAACTATCATCTTTTTGAGGAACTATAGTAGCCAGACCAATACTTACAGAGACATAGGAAGCAGAACTTGAACCACTATGCGGAATATGTAAGTCCGCAACATTATCCAAGCATGATTTTGCAACCATGGAAGGATCGTTTGTGTTCGGCATAATAAGACAAAACTCTTCCCCACCATATCTGCCTATTAAATCGACGGATCTTGTTGCTGCTTTCTGTAAGGCTTCTGCCACTTCCTGAAGACAGCGATCCCCAGCAACATGACCATAGGTATCATTGAACTTCTTAAATTCATCTATATCAATCATGCAGATACTTAAGCTCTGTGTGTCCCGCATACATCTTTTCCACTCATAGTTGAGACAATCTATAATTCCACGCTTGTTGGCTACCTTTGTTAAACTGTCGAGCATGGTGAGAGCTTTTAATTTTTCCTGAACCACCAAAATTCGAAATAAATAACCAAAAGTTGTTACGCATAAAAATGTACCGAAGATGGAAACCAATAAAGGGGCGAAGGTTCTACGTTGCTCAACATAATCTTGAAAGGGAGTTCCCTTTATTCCCCAGGAACGATTAGCAAATGTGATCGTATCAAATTCACCAAAGTCTCCAAGCGTTGGGAAAATAGCAGATTCATCCTCAGAAGAGCTGTAGATGGATTTAAAGGAATTCCCGGTGGGCATTTCAATAATTGACGCTTTACTCAATACTCCGGGCTTGGGTTTAAGTTTTGCGGGAAACTCCCCCTCAAGTATTTCAATAGTTAGATTCTGGGCAGCTGTACTTCTTAATGCCTTATCAACCATTCGATTAACATTGAAAACTCCAACAACCACACCATCCAATTGTTCGATCCGCTTTTCCAATGTCTTGGGCTTCCCTTTGTATATCGGAGCGATGACCAACACTCCCTTACCCCTATGTTGGACTAGATCGATTGTAGGGGTTGCATGAATCTCTCCGGTCTTCATGGCCGATTTTATAGTTTCATACCTTTCAGGATCTGAGGCTATATCGAAACCATGTGCCACTTCATTGCCAATCATTGGTTCAATAAAAGCGATCGGAAAATACGATTCACGATCCAATTTTGCCTTCACCAGCAAGCCTTGCTCGTTTCTTTCCGAAATTTCAAATTCTTTAAAATCAGGGGAAAGACTACGGATGCTTTCTAAAAATACAGGTATACTTTCAGTCGTTTCACGGGGATTCCATGACAAGGCTTGTATTTTGTCGCCATGCCTTGTGAGAAAGGAATGAACATTGGTAATAAATTCATCATAATCTACATTATCCGAGCAATCATACAGGTTTTTGACTCCATAAACGACCTCCACCATGAGAAATAACTCCCTTGATAATGCCTGTACCTTATCACTAAAATCTCTTCTGAACGAGAGATGGATTGCATCTGTCTCTCGGTTGTAAACTAATTTTCCAGCATAAACAGAAACCAATACTCCAATTACTAAAAGAATCAGGAGCGTGGTCTTGTTTT
>JABBBW010000077.1 GCA_018607205.1 Opitutales bacterium
AAGAGGGGAAGAGAAACCGTGCTTCCGCTCATAGCCATGAAAAATAAGGGGAGTAGTTGTTTTAGTTTTAAATCTTCAACTGCGGCCATTTTTTGAAAGACTGAGGAGAGGGTGTCCCTGTCCCAACTTGAATTCTTTTCCAATTCCCATTCGGCAATTTTAAGAAGTTTTGCAGGTTGATCGGGCTCCATTTTTCCAACCAGGTCTTCATGGGTGTAAATGGGTTGCTCGCTGAGAAGAAATTGGGCAAGCGGGAAAAAATCAGAAAAAGTTTCCAATCGTTGCAGGGCAAAGGGCATAATTTTTCCGAGAAATTCAGGATTTGCTTTCCATGTTTGCAAGCGTTCAATTACCTCCGCGGGATTAAGTTTTTCTCGAAGGTAGCGACCATTTAGCCATTTTAATTTGGCCAAGTCAAAAATGGGACCGCCCAGGCTGATTCTTTTAATGTCAAAAGTCTCAATTAGTTCATCCAAAGAAAAAATTTCCCGCTGATCGGGTAAAGTATATCCCATCATTCCCAAATAATTAAGCAGGGCCTCGGGCAAAAAACCGGCATCCCGAAAATAAAAGATACCAGTTGGATTCTTTCGTTTTGAAAGTTTGGACTTATCTGGATTGCGTAAGAGGGGGAGATGGGCAAAGACAGGGCACTGCCAGCCAAGATACTGGTAAAGCAAGACATGCTTGGGTGTGCTGCTTATCCACTCTTCGCCACGGATAACATGGCTAATAGCCATTTCATGGTCATCCACCACATTGGCGAGATGATAGGTGGGGAATCCATCTGACTTACGAATAACCTGGTGATCAATCTGGGCCCATTCAATACTAACTTGTCCGCGTAGTTCATCGGTAAATTCGCAAGTTCCAGACTCAGGGATTTTCATTCGTACCACAAAGGGCTCACTCTTGGCTCTTCTTGCTGATTCTTCCGGAGATAAACTTAAGCAAAGGCCATCGTAGCGTGGAGTTTCTTTATTCGCGATTTGTTTTGCCCTTAATTCGTTTAGGCGTTGAGGAGTGCAGAAGCAACGATATGCATGACCATTTTCAATAAGGCGATTAATTTCCCGCTCGTATAAATCAAGGCGTTCGCTTTGCCGGTATGGGCCGTATTGTCCACCGCAATCTGGTCCTTCATCCCACTCGATCCCTGCCCAGCGTAAGGCTTTGAAAATGGCTTTTTCTGATTCAGTTGATGAACGTTTCCGGTCAGTATCTTCGATGCGTAAAATAAATTGCCCACCATGTTTGCGTGCAAAGGCCAAATTAAATAGGGCCATATAAGCTGTACCTAAATGGGGGGCGCCAGTGGGGGAGGGAGCGATTCGGGTGCGGACGGGTTGGCTCATGATTTAAAAGGGAAAGTTCTATAATTTTGGGGAAACAAGGACGATCAAAATCGCAATTAGAACGATTGTATTTTTAGCATGCCTTTCTCGGCTGGATACCCCTTATGAATGATAAATTTTTCATTTTTAGTGAATTTGAGCTTATTTATAAGATCAAATCCTAAATTATTTAATTTTTCGTTATTGAGAATCTCAACAAGTTTGGAATCGTGAAAATCGTTGCCTCATTCACGCTCTTGATTTTGAAAAAGGTTACATGCTTTTAGCCTTTAATCCCAGCCGTCTCATTGGCGTATTTAACCATTCTGCATGAAAACCCTTATCGTTGGAGCCAATGGACGGGTAGGTACTTTGTTGAGCGGGAAAATGTGGGCGGCTCATGATTTTTCTCCCGTCGCTCTTATTCGGGATTCTCGCCAACAAACCAAGTTTACTGCCCTGGGTCTGCCATCGGCAGTGGGCGACCTGGAGGCGGGCATTGCCGATTTCTTGCAAGGTATGGATGTGGTGGTATTCACGGCAGGTTCGGGTGGACACACCGGTCCGGAAAAAACTATCGATGTCGACCAAAACGCCGCAGTTCGTTTGATTAAAGATTGTAAAAAGCAAGGGGTTCGCAGGTTTGTAATGGTCAGTGCAATAGGTGCGGATCCCACCAGCGACTCTCCCCGTATTCAGCACTACCTTAGGGCCAAGGGGGTAGCCGATGGTGCCCTGCGCTCATCGGGCCTGGATTACATCATTTTGGCACCTGGTACATTGTTGGAGGAAAAAGGCACGGGAAGAATAGATGCAGCCGAGGAATTAGGGTATCACGGATACCTCCCTCGTGAGGACTTGGCCGATTGTATTATTGAATCCTTGAGAAATTATAATTGCGTGGGAAAGACCATTGAACTTGTAACGGGAGGGAAGAAAATTAAGGATGCCATTGCCTTTGCTGCTGGAGGTGATGCCCAACCCGCCATATTGTGAGTAACATTTCCCCTTTCATTCTTGAGGCTTAAGGAAAAATTGATATTAAAAAGGTTCAATTCCCCTTATTAAAGAATTGAACCCTTATTCAGCAGATCTAGATTCACGCCGGCTCCCCGAGGAGCCTTTTTTTTGATTTTTTACTGAGTCCATGCCTAGAAGAAACGATATTGAACACATCCTGATCATCGGATCGGGGCCCATAATAATTGGACAAGCTTGCGAGTTTGACTACAGCGGGGCTCAAGCCTGCAAAGCTCTGCGTGAAGAAGGTTACCGAGTATCGCTGGTCAATAGCAATCCGGCCACCATCATGACCGATCCCGAATTTGCCGACGCGACTTATGTCGAACCGTTGACCGTGGAAAGCGTGACTAAGATTATTGAAAAGGAAAAACCCGATGCCTTGCTTCCTACTTTGGGTGGACAAACCGGGCTTAATCTTTCCCTTGATCTTTTTCATGCCGGTGTACTCGAAGCCAATGGAGTTGAAATGATCGGGGCTAAACCGGATGCGATCAAAAAGGGTGAGGATCGCGAACTATTTAAACAAGCGATGCTCAAGATCGGACTTGATGTCGCCCGTTCTTTTTCAATCAATTCTTTAGAGGAAGCCCGTTCCCATTTGGACGAGCTCGGAGATTTTCCCATTATTCTTCGCCCTGCTTTCACCTTAGGTGGAACCGGTGGGGGCATTGCATACAATCGCGAAGAATTTGATGAAATGGTGCAGAAAGGATTGGACGCATCTCCGGTCAAACAGGTGTTGATGGAAGAATGCCTGCTCGGATGGAAGGAATATGAAATGGAGGTCATGCGCGATTGTAAGGATCAGTGCGTGGTTATATGTTCGATCGAAAATTTTGACCCCATGGGCGTACATACTGGAGATTCGATTACGATTGCTCCGGCGATGACCCTTTCAGATAAAGAATACCAGTTGATGCGTGATGCCTCCTTTGCCTGTATTCGTGAGATTGGTGTGGAAACCGGAGGTAGTAATATTCAATTTTCCACAAACCCGGAGAATGGCCGGATGGTGGTTATCGAGATGAATCCCCGGGTATCCCGAAGTTCTGCATTGGCCTCCAAGGCAACCGGTTTTCCTATTGCTAAGTTTGCCGCAAAATTGGCGGTCGGTTATTCGCTTGATGAATTACGCAACGATGTAACCAAGGAAACGCCTGCTTCTTTTGAGCCTTCGATCGATTATGTAGTCACCAAGATTCCACGTTTTACTTTCGAAAAATTTCCCGAAGCAGATTCCACCCTCACATCAGCAATGAAGTCAGTGGGGGAAGCTATGGCCATTGGTCGTACTTTTAAAGAGTCCTTTCAAAAAGCAATGCGCTCGCTTGAGATCGGTTTGAAAGGCTTTGAAGCGGGCAAACTTGCTGATCAGGAGCTTGATAAATCAGCGGTGCGTGCAGGAGTGAAGAGACCCTCTGCTGATCGTCCAATGTATTTGTACAAAGCCTTGGATATGGGAATGTCAGGGGAGGATATCTCCAAACAGTCGGGTATTGATCCATGGTTTAGTTCCCAATTGGAAGAACTCCATGCTATCGGGAAATACTTAAGTGGAACGAGCTTGGAGGCAATTGATGAGGAGTCCTTGCGCCAGGCAAAAGAGGCCGGTTTTTCGGATCGTCAGCTTGCAGATTTTTGGAATTGTGAACCCTCGGAGGTCAGAAACAGAAGGGTATCACTCGGGATTGAGACCACTTTTCGTTTGGTAGATACTTGTGCCGCTGAGTTTGAAGCCTTTACCCCTTACTATTATTCCTCCTATGGGGATGAAAATGAGATTAAAAAATCAGATAAGAAAAAGATCATGATTCTCGGTGGAGGACCCAATCGAATCGGACAGGGGATTGAATTTGATTACTGCTGTGTGCATGCCTCCTTTGCCCTGAGAGAAGCGGGTTATGAAACAGTGATGGTGAATTCCAATCCCGAGACGGTTTCCACTGATTATGATACCTCTGATCGTTTGTATTTCGAACCTTTGACCATGGAAGATGTACTCGAGGTTTATCATCAGGAAGAATGTGATGGAGCCATCGTTCAGTATGGCGGTCAGACTCCACTCAATCTTGCCAGCGGTTTGCAAGCTGCCGGAGTAAATGTCATTGGGACATCTCCCGAGAGCATTGATCTCGCCGAGGATCGTGAAAAATTTAAGCGAATCCTGGAAGAAATTGGATTAAAACAACCTCAGAACGAAACCGCAATGCATCCAGATGAGGCTGGGGAAAAGGCTGCCCGTATCGGGTATCCTATTTTGCTCCGTCCATCCTTTGTACTGGGTGGGCGTGGAATGTTCATCGTTTATGACGAGGATGAACTAAGCGGGGTGGTCAAGGAAGCCTTTGCGGTTGCTCCGGGTAAACCAGTTTTGCTCGATAAATTTCTTGAAGAAGCGATCGAACTTGATGTTGATTGTATTTCTGATGGTGAAACCACGGTGGTCGGAGGTATGCTTCAACACATTGAATTTGCCGGGGTGCACAGCGGAGATGCGGCCATGGTTTTGCCCCCACATGATTTGGAACCATCGATGATCGAAGAGGTGAGGCAGGCCACTCATGCCCTGGCTGATGCACTAAAGGTGATTGGCCTAATGAATATACAATTTGCCATCAAGGGTGGAGAACTCTTCTTGATCGAAGTAAACCCCAGAGCTTCACGAACCATACCATTTGTGAGTAAGGCAATTGGGGTTCCTCTGGCCAAGCTTGGAGCCCGGGTAATGGCGGGTGCAAAACTTAAGGACCTTGGATTTACTGAGGAAATTACTCCTAAACACTGGGCGATTAAGGAAGCGGTTTTTCCTTTTAGTAAATTTCCAGGATCTCCCATCGTGCTCACTCCAGAGATGCGCAGTACGGGAGAGGTAATGGGGCAGGATGAAGATTTTGGAATTGCATTTGCCAAGACTCAGATGGCGGCCAAACCTTCTTTACCAATGGAAGGAAATGTCTTTCTCAGTGTTAAAGACTCTGACAAGCCAAAGGCATTGGAAATTGCCAAGGGTTTGCACGAACTCGGTTTCAAGTTCTACTCCACCGAAGGCACAGCAAAATTTCTAAATGAAAACGGGATCGAGGCGGAAACCACTCTGCGTATTAGTGAGGGGCGTCCAAATGTGGCAGACTTGATCAAGAATGGAAAAGTACAAATGGTCATCAATACCCCCCTTGGCTTGATTCCAAGGCGTGATGAAAATGGGATACGTAGTGAAGCCGTTCTTCATGGCGTTCCGGTCATTACCACACTTGGTTCGGCAGACGCTGCCCTTCAGGGTATCCGTTCTATTCGGGGAAAGAAGTTTTCCGTCAAATCTCTTCAAGAGTACCACCCCTCGTGAATCCATCTGTTATTGCCCTGCTTCATGGTCCGGATCAACCCGGGTTAGTTGCGCGGACTGCCAGTTGGATACATCAGAGGGGAGGTAATGTACTCCATGCAGATCAACACCTTGATCGGGATGAAAATATTTTCTTCCAACGGGTGGAGTGGCAGCCAGGCACTCCCCATTCCCTCGAAGAAGAAATGGAATTGTTTGAGGATTTGGTAAAGGGAGAATTCGGTATGAAGGTACGCCTGACCAGGAGCGATTACCGACCCAGAATTGCTTTGATGGTCAGCAAAGCAGATCATTGTTTTCATGATCTCGCCCTGCGTCAACGGGCTGGTGATTGGAATGCTGATTTGGTGGGAGTCCTCTCCAATCACGAAGTCCTCGAACCGGTGGCTCAGTCTTATGGTTTGAACTATGTTTGTCATTCCGTGACTAAAGAAAACAAAGCGGATGCCGAGGCCAAACAACTCACCTGGCTTGCTGATCAACAAGTCGACCTGCTCATTCTTGCTCGTTACATGCAGGTATTAAGTCCTGATTTTTTGAATAAAATTGCCTGTCCGGTCATAAATATTCATCACTCTTTCCTTCCCTCCTTTGCCGGGGCTAAGCCCTACCACCAAGCCCATAAGCGCGGGGTGAAACTCATCGGTGCGACTGCACACTATGTCACTGAGGATCTCGATGAGGGACCAATCATCGAACAGGATGTGGCTCGGGTAAGTCATCGTCATGGAACCAAGGAATTAATTGAGCGTGGGCGCGATCTCGAAAAGCTCGTGCTTGCGGTTGCGGTCCGTCGCCACTTGCAACACCGGGTATTGGTATACCGCAATAAAACCGTTGTTTTTGATTAATCTTTTTTTTAATTTTAATGGAGTTCAATATCGAAGCGTTTCTCTGGTATGCCTTAGCGGCGGATTGCTCGTTTGCTTTTACCGTCAGTTGGTTTTTGAAAGACTGGTACGATTCTTCTGTTCCAAGTATTGCTAAGCATTTTCCTGCTACGAAGGCTTGGAGTATGGTCTACCTAGTACTTACCCTATGGTTAGGTTTTGCCCTCATGCGGGCGGGTGTTTTGCCTTGGTAGGAGTGTCCTAAAAAAATACTAGATCTCATTATTTCTTCAAATAATGGATATCCTTCATTTCATGTGTTAAGTTTAGTTTAAATACATAAAAGCGAGAACCCGATGAAGTTAGAAGAGTTACCTAAAAGCACAAGTGAAGTGAGAAAGTTTTCAGATGGCAACACCCTCCTGACACTTTGGTTTGATGGTCCGAAATGCAGGAGTATGGAGGTTGTTTTTGATATACAAGCCAATGAAACCGTTTTGTTTTGCAGCAACCAAAAGCAACATTTCTACAATACGCGAAAGGAGGTCCGCTATGGTTATGAACTTTCTGAAGTGGCAGTGAATTTCCAAAACCCACCCTTGGGAAAAATTACCCTTTTAAAAAGGTCAATTAGCCACCTAAATGAAAGACTAAGGATGGCGATTTTCAACTTACTGAGACCGATTGAAGGAAGGGTTGAAGTTCTCTAATTGTCTTTGGACAAGTCAGCGTACTCCCAGTAACGATTCAAAATACGAAAACTGGGGCACAAGTTGGTAAAAGGCCTCGATTGATTGGAATTAGGCGAGCACTCCCTTGGCACATTTCCCAATTCCGTCCTTCGTGGCGTAAAACGGTCGTTTTTCAACCTCGTATGCTGTTTTTGGATTGATCCCCATCAAAGTAAAAATTGTCGCGTGCAAATCCTCGATTGATAAAGGATTCTTAACCGCCATGAGCGGACGTTCGTCGGCAGTCTCTCCATACACATGACCTTGTTTCACTCCACCTCCCCACATCATAATGCTGGAACCTCCAGTAAAATGACGGTGCAATCCGTACTGTTTCATTTCCTTGAGATTGTCGGTACGGGCTCTTGATTGATCGGGTGCAGTGGAACCGGGTACACCTTCAATCATCATATCCCGGCTAAATTCGCTCGCGAGAATGACTAGGGTACGGTCGAGCATTCCCCGGGCTTCAAGATCAAGAATCAATTGTGCGACCGGTTGATCAATTTCTTTTTTCATGCGAGTGGCGGTGGTGTGCCCATTTTCATGAGTATCCCAATTGAGAAAGGGTACATATTCGGTGGTGACCTCAACAAACCTTGATCCCTGTTCCACCAGCCTGCGGGCGAGTAGGCAACCCTGCCCAAATCGGGAGTCGCCATATTTATTAGCCGAATCTTTTGGTTCACGGGTTAGATCAAAAGCATGTTTCTCATCCGATTGTAAAAGCCTGTGGGCGGCTTCCATCGAACGGATCATTGATTCTCCCTGGAAATCGCTCATGTTTTCGCGATTTGGGTTTTGGTCTAGCAGACTTTTAAAATGTTTGTAACGGTTGCTAAATCGCCCTGGTTCCATTCCTTTTGGGGGTTGCACAGACTGCACCGCCTGCTCAGGAAAAGGCAGGTTCATTGGACCATGCTCAGATCCAAAAAATCCCGCCGTGGTAAATGCTTTTAGTTCTTCTTTTTCGCCCACGCCTTCAAGCCGCTGCCCAATATTTATGAAAGGTGGAACGACCTCATTTTTCGGACCGAGTACCTTGGACATCCACGCCCCTAAATGTGGTGCTGCCACTGTGATTGGGGGAACATAGCCGGTGTGCCAATGGTACTGGTGGCGGGAATGCAGGATTGCTCCCAGGTCGGGCTGGATAGCGGAACGGATTAAGGTTCCACGGTCCATAACCTGTGCGATGTTTTCGAGACCCTGAGAAATTTTTACCCCATCGACATTGGTATCAATAGCCGGAAATGTACTAAGGATTTTTTTTACTTCCAACCCGTCCTCGTAGGGAAGGTAGGTTTTGGGGTCGAAGGTATCGGGTGATGCCATGCCACCCGCCATCCAAATAACAATACAGGAATCTGCACGAGCTTGGGGGTGAGGGATTTGTTCGTTTCCCCAAAGACTGGTGCTTGGTGCTGCGAGAGCAGCCGTGGAGGCGAGGCCGAGTTGTTTAAGGAAATCCCGTCTTTGTAAGGCTTCAAAAGAGTTCATTTTGCTTAATCTATGGGTTATCGAATAATTTGAAAACCGGGCTGCATAAAGACCATCCATAGCAAGTCTTCTAACCCCTGCTGTTCGGGTGAATTTTTGGTGACTGCAAGCAAGGTCTCTTCTTCATTGGGAGTTGGGTTGCGCCCGAGTGCATGGCGGTACAGCCAGTTGTGAATTTGCCCAGTGTTTTTAGATTTTGATAATCTCATTGCTCCCTCTTTGAGTGTGTCGGAGAGAATTTCCCCGTTTGCCAAATCGATTGCCTGTAGAGTTGTTAGAGAGGATGGTCTAGAAGTTACCACCTGGTCGCGGTGGGGTCGTCCAAGTGAACGCATGAGGAAATTATTGGCGACTAGAGATGCCCGTACCGGAGGCTCGGGTCCTGTTTTCCCATCCTGTATATCGCTGCTGTGTAAAACTTTGTTCCAGGGACCTTGTCCGTATTCCTTTTCAGTATGAGCAGTGGACCAATCTTTTTCAGGTACCTGGGCTTTCCAGTCAGGACCCGTTTCGATGACCTTTATTTTGTCTGTAAATTGTAAAACAAGCTGTCCCACAAACCCCATACTCCCACCAAACATTTCGGCCTGCACTTCTATGGTGTTTTTACCGGAATTAAAAAGATCAGTCTTCACCAGTTTTACCGGTTTTTGCCATACCTTGGATCGGGCGACTGACTTGCCGTTAATCGTGATGGAAAAGGCATTGTCACAAGTAGCAAGAATTCCAACTGCAACTGGTTGTTCGGAGAGAACTATTTCTTTACGAAG
Organism: Opitutales bacterium; assembly: GCA_018607205.1. Lineage (GTDB taxonomy): Bacteria > Verrucomicrobiota > Verrucomicrobiia > Opitutales > Seribacteraceae > Chordibacter > Chordibacter forsetii. The sequence continues at coordinate 9,532 of JABBBW010000077.1, forward strand.
GTTGATTTTGGCTGCCCGTTCTTTCGTCCATATCCACTTGGCGTTAATTTTTTCAGGCCAAGCAAATTGTTTAACCTCAGTGGGCAAATTTCCTTTGTGGGCGTAACTTCTTTCAACTTTGGCGTTTGCATTTTGAGGGTGGCTTGAAGTTACCTGCCAGATTGAGTCCATCAATTGCTCCGCAGACATACGCTTTGGCAACGGCCCGTTGTATGCGTATTCCAAGCCTGGTTCCCCAGATAAGAGATCACTTTGTGAACGATAAGCGTGTGAGGTCATCACAAAGTGCATGAATTTTTTAAGGTCGTACTCATCTTTAGCGAAGCGGTTGGCCAGATAATCAAGAAGGTCTTCATTCCAAGGCTTTGTGTGCATTGCATCGACTGGATGAACAATTCCACGACCCATTATTTTGGCCCAAATACGATTTACTATGGTGCGGGTAAACCTGCCGTTTTCCGGGTGGGTCATTAAGCCAGCCAACTGCTTGAGCCGTTCATTCTTTGTCGCATTTTTATCGATTTGTCCCAGTTCTGGAAACATCCACCGGGCGGTAGCCATCTTACCGGTGGGAATATCGCACCTTTCGAGCTCGAGGGGCTTTTCGGAAAAGACCGCAGCCAGGTCATACGCTTCCTGTAGAGTCCAGCGATCAATAAAGCTGTCATGACAACTGGCACATTTCATATTAATTCCCAAAAAGACCTGGGAAACATTCTGGGCGAACTGCATGTTTCGGGTTTGGCTGGCATTGACGCTTCCACGCCATTTAATTCCGTTGATGAAGCCTTCTGATTCTTTGTTTACATCGATCAGTTCTCGGGTCATTTGGTCATAGGGCTTATTCTCACGAAGTGATCTATACAACCAGGTAGTGATTTGGGTACGTCCCTTAGTGATAAATCCAGTGCCTGTGTAGTCGTTGCGCAGTAAATCATTCCAAAAAGTAAGCCAGTGATCAGCATAGGCAATTTTCCGTTTGAGCAGGTCATCGACCAGTTCCTCGCTCTTTTTGTCAGATGTACTGTTCAAAAAGGCATCGCGTTCCTCCGGTGTGGGTAACAACCCAATCAGGTCGAGGTAGACCCGGCGGACAAAGGTCTCCTCGGGTGCCGCAGCGGGTAGGGGGACTTTCCGCATTGAAAGGTCTCTGTCGAGAATGCGGTCGATTGGATGGTCCCTACCTGCCTGAGCTGGGGGCAGAGTGACCACTCTTGGCTTAAGTTGGGGTTCCCAGCCGGAGCTGCCGAGGCGGATTTCCTCGGGCCATTCCATACCCTCCTGCACCCATTGGTGAAGAAGATGAACTTCTTCATCACTAAGTCCAGGTCCTTTTGGGGGCATGCGATCATCAGTATCATCAGTGGCAACCAGTTCGAGGAAATAGCTTTCATCGGGCTCTCCGGGCACCGCCACTTCTCCTCCCTCTCCTCCCGCAAGAAATTCTCCAAGCGTATTCAACGAGAGCCCCCCCTTTTTCTTTCCCTCTGTATGGCACTCTGCACAATTCTTTTTGAGAACAGGCATTATCTGATGCACGAAATCAATTTTACCTATTAAAGCAGGGCTCGATTGAAGCATAGCCAAAAGAATAAAGGCCTTGGGTGTTATGTGATTAATCATGCCTAAAACAAATGTAAGTAGGGAGAAGTTTCTTACGAGGCTAATTCCCAGGTACACTCAGAATATAGAGTTGGGCTAAGTCGGGTTGTTTTCTGTCACCTAAGTTGAAAGAGCATTTCCATCTCTTTCCATTGTTCATTGGCATTAGTCCCGGGCATGCGAATTTGACAAGCACTTGTTTCTTTCCACCACTTTTGCATCTCTGGTTTTTTTGCCATGTCGGCCATGTCGGTTTCGTAGTTTTTTCCGGTATATTCGTAATAACTAAAAAGGTACTTTATGCCTTCGATTTCCGTGAGGTGGATGGAAAAGTTTTGTAGGTTTGCCTGCTTGATCTGCTCAAGAATAGATGGCCAGACATCGGCATGTAGTTCGCGGTAATAAGTCTCTTTTTCAGGACTCAGAACGATGACCGAAGCATATCTTTTTATCTTGGATTGCTCTCGATCGGTGGGACCTGGGTTACACGGTCCAAAACATGCCTTTGATGAACTTTGATTGATCCCCATTTGGATTTGCTTGTTACTTACTGCAGGTAAGTAAACCCCTTCAGGTTGAAAAGGGCGTGTGCCAGATCATTCCAAGCACGATGATCTTTTTTTCCATAGAGTTCACTCTGCTTATCCATAAAGGCGAGTAACTGATCGGTTTTGGAGTCGTCCGGAAGGTGGCCGACTGCCTGCTCGTACATGTGTTGAGCCCTATTTTTTGAGTCCTGGATTTGGGCAGTGCTTTTCGCCCAGATCACCGCCATGCGCTGGACAAAGGGATCGTTCATCAGGGTGAGGGCCTGGGCGGGAACATTGGAAGATCCCCTTCTCCCCTTGGGTCCGAAAGGACTCGGCATGTCAAAGGCAAGAAGGAAGGGGTTGAGAAAATTGCGGTAGACCGCTTGGTAGACGGACCTTCGGCCATGCCCGTCAAGGGGGCCGCTGGGTCGGGATCCGCGTCCGGTCATAAAAGCGGTACGGTGAGTGGGCACACCCTTTCCGTATGCCTTGGGGCTCAGCTTGCCTGACACGGCGAGGAGGGCATCGCGAATCGCTTCCGCCTGCAATCGGCGAACCGGCATGCGGTGAAGCCACTTGTTTTGTGGGTCGACCATGGCAATTTTTTGTGGATCGATTCCGGGATGCGGGATGGATGCCTGCCCATAGGTCTGAGAAAGTGTGATCTGACGAATCATCCGCTTGATAGACCATCCATTTTTGGCGAAATCATTGGCCAACCAGTCGAGCAGTTCCGGATGGCTGGGCAGTTGCCCCTGAGGGCCGAAGTCATCAGGTGTGGGTACAATGCCCCGGCCGAAAAGCTGAAGCCAGATCCGGTTGGCCATCACCCGGGAAGTCAGGGGGTTTTCCGAGCTGGCAATGAGGTTGGCCAGTCCGAGGCGGTCTACTTCCTTGGCACCAAGGGCTTCGAGGTATCGGTGGGGCACTTCCTCGCCCAATGATTTGTAGCTCCCTCGAACATAGACTCGTGCGTTTTCTGGAGTTGCCTGACTCATAGTTAGAGCGAAGCGCGGGGCAGGTAAATCCTGGGCGAGCTTTTCTCCAGAAGAAATAAGTTGGCTGACTTCGGGGCGGTGTATGGATGAGTCTGCCAATCCGCGATGAAAAAACCAGTTGAGGAGCTCGGGATTTTCAGACAGAAAGGCTTGGCTCAAAAGTTCTGCAGTTTTTTCAATACTGTCGGGGATGCCAAATTCAGTAAGTTTTCGAACCAAAGGATGAAACGAATGAGGGAGAGGCTTTTGGGCAAATCTTACCTGCTCCACTTGGACATATCCGTCCCCATTGTCAGCGAACTCAAGGTAGGCTTTTTTGCCCGCATATTTCTTGATGATTTTGGATTCAATTTGAATCCATTTGAATGCGCCTTGGCCATTGGTCTGCCTGCTGTCTTTTTTGTAAATGCTTCCTTTGAAAAGGAGTTCGCTGTAATTGGCCATTCCGTAGTTTTCGATAACCAAACGGATCATGCTTTTTTCAGCATTTAGTCGGATGTGAATGTTCTGATCAATTGAGAAGATGGGGGAGCGCAGGGTGCCCACCTGTTTTTTTCCGTAGAGAGAACTATCAATAGATGAAGTCTCGATGAAAGGTCTTTTAGAATCAAACCTAAGCTTATTTTCCTGCGTTAATTGAAAAGCCTGTCCAGTTCTTAGCCAACCATCGGGCAATTCACCTTTTGAGAAATCTGCGAATAGTGTGCTATTCGAAAGGTAGTTTGCATAGGCACGGTCTTGTTGAGTCCAATTGTGCCCCTTCGCTTGTTCGGGCCGCAAAATAAAGTCCTGCAGAAATTTTTCCGGAGACCAATGATCGAATTTTTTGTTTTTGGTGATGAGAGAAATCCATTGTTTGATCAATGCGTGCGAGGTGTTAGGAAGCTTGGACAATTCTGCAACTTCTGCGGGCGTTATAGCCGGGCGAGTGTGGTCATCCCAAGCCCGACTGGCAAAAACGATCTGATCCAAAAAGAAGGGCTGGGGTACTTTCCAGGAAATTCTCAGTCGACCCATTTTGCTGACGAACTTGGATGCATCTAAAGAGATTGGGGAAAGATTTTTTTCGGTCTTTGGGGAGGCATTTAAAGCGACTTTGCCATCCACAATTAGTTCCAACCGATTATGGGGGGAAAGGTTTCCGCCGATCAAAAGGTTGAGGTAGGGCTGCTTGATGGTGAAAGTTGGGCTGACCCAGGTCAGAGGTTCCCGAGTGTTAAATGCCCGGGTATCAAACCATTTAGAGCCTCGTGCACCTTTGGTAGAGGACGGATTTATTTCAACAGTATTGATCGCAGAGGCATTGGCGTCACGATGTGCAAGCGTCCATTTATCCAATCCACTCTCAAAGTCATCGATGAGTTGTCCCTGCCATGGATCGGGTAGGGGCTCTTGCTGTTTTTTGCGAATTAGGTTGGCTGCGACAATGAAGGACTGAATGATTTTCTCGGGGTTACTTGGGGAGACGGTTTCCAAAGAAGTGGATCCGAGTAATTTCTGCTGTTTGGCAAGAGTCTTTTCCCTCCATCCCCATACATCTAGGGGATAATCCACTTTGGCTGAGCTGTTTAAAAAGCCGGTAAGGGCGTAGTAATCGGCGGTGGAGATGGCGTCAAATTTGTGATCATGGCAACGGGCACAGGAAATCGTCAGTCCCTGGAATGCCTTGCTCATCACATCAATCTGGTTGTCCTGGTGGTCCGCTTCATTTTGCAAAACATCGGTTGGCCCATGGGTGGCGTCGTGAAAGTACCAAAAGCCCGTGCCAATGACCGATTCATTATACCCTTCTGTCGGGTGTCGTCGGGGTTTTTTCAGAAGGTCACCAGCGAGGTGCTCGCGAATGAAGTGATCGTAGGGCACATCCTCATTAAATGCTCGGATAACGTAGTCCCGGTATTCGTGAGCATGATCAATTTCAAAGTCGAATTCATGTCCGTAGGTGTCCGCGTATCGAACCAGGTCCATCCAGTGTCGTGCCCACTTTTCTCCAAAGTGAGTGGAGGCGAGCAATTCATCTACGATTTGCTCTTTGGTTTGTTCAAGAGATCCTGCGAGTTGCTCCGGGCTTGGGGGCAGCCCGATCAGATCAAAATAGACCCTTCGTATCCAGGTGCGTTGGTCAGCAGGTAGGGCAGGTTTCAAGCCTACGTCATCCACTTTTTTCTGAACAAAGCGGTCGATCGCAGAGGTTGCTTCCTTGGTACCTTGGATTGTGGGATGAGCGGCCGTCTGGACTGGTCTCCAGCTCCAATGTTCGGTAAACCGTTTTTGCAGGTCAAATTTCTCCACAAGTCCCTCTTTTTCCTCCACTTTAGGCCGTGGGTCGGGAGCCCCCATCGCCACCCATTTTTCCAAGATGGCAATTTCCTCGTCTTCGATCTTGTACTTCGGAGGCATCGCATCCACCAGTTCTTCAGTGTGCTTGACTGCATCGATGACCATACTTTCGACAAGGTCACCGGGAATGATCGCAGGTCCGCCCACGCCCCCGGTCGCCCATCCCCATTTTGAATCGAGGAAGAGTTTTCCCTTTAGTTTTTTCGCCTGATTCGAATGGCAGTCGTAGCAATGCTCCGCCAAAAGGGGGCGCACTTTAGACTCAAAAAAATCGCTTTGTTCCGAAGTGAGCTGGTCCGGCTGGATCTTCTCTTCTGCACAGGTCAGGTGACCGAGTAAAAAGATGCCGAGGGTGGTAAGGAAACACTTCATTGATATAAGTGCGTTAGGCCAGGATTTGTTTAATGATGTGACCGTGCACATCCGTAAGACGCATATCTCTACCACTAAAACGGAAGGTACTTTTGGTATGCTCGATTCCCAACAGGTGGAGCATGGTCGCATGCAGGTCATGGATATCCCATTTGTCTTCGATCGCCTTGTACCCAAAGTCATCCGTTCTGCCCACACTTGAACCACCTTGGACCCCTCCACCCGCCATCCAGATGGTAAAGCCAAATGGATTGTGATCGCGCCCATTGGCTCCCTGAGCGAACGGGGTACGGCCAAACTCTCCGGCCCATACGATGAGGGTTTCATCGAGCATGCCTCTGGCTTTGAGATCCTGAATCAGCCCGGTGATCGGTTGGTCGATGGTCAGGCAGTTCTTGTTGTGCCCGTCTACCAAGTCTTTGTGTTGGTCCCAACGATCCCCGTTGCCACCGGGGCAGGTCAGTTCGATGAAGCGAACGCCGCGTTCGACCAGACGGCGGGCAATGAGGCATTGTTTGCCAAAGGTCTGGGTATTTTTGAAGGTAGAATCCAGGCCGTATAATTTCTTGGTCGCCTCAGTTTCGCCCCGTAGGTCGGTTAGTTCAGGAACCGAACTTTGCATAAGGTATGCGGTTTCATAATTGCGAATTGCCGCTTCCACCTGAGGGTCCCCCTGTAAATCTGCCAAGGTAGACTCATCAAGACCTCTTATCAGGTCGAGCTTACTTCGTTGCAAGGCATCGTTGGGTTCTACCCGTTTCACATTTGCGATGGGGTTTTCGTTGGGCAAAAAGACTGATCCCTGGTAAGAGGCGGGCAAGAAACCCGAGCCAAAGCAGTCCAGCCCACCGGGAGGGATTAGACCTCCATTGAGAACGACAAAGCCGGGAAGGTTTTGGTTCTCGGTGCCCAACCCATATCCGAACCATGCTCCCATGCTTGGACGTCCCTGAAAGCCAGAACCTGTGTGTAGAAAGTAATTGGCGGAGGTGTGCTCGGCAAAAGGGGAGGTCATCGACTTGACCATCGCCAGTTCATCCGCCACTCCAGAGAGATGCGGAAAGAGGGAACTTATCCAGTGCCCGCATTCCCCGTGTTGCTTAAAATCCCACTGTCCCTGAAGAACTTTGCCGACTCTATCAAACTGGGTACGCTCCAATTTGCCAATGGCAGTTCGGGGATCCTGTCCGTTGTATTTTTTGAGAGCGGGCTTGTAATCAAAGGTATCTACCTGTGAGGGCGCTCCGTCCATATAAAGAAAAATTACACTCTTGGCCTTGGGCGGAAAATGAGTGGGCTTGGGGGCGAGGGGATTGTTGAGGATTGGCGATCGACCTTCAGCACTTAATGCAGACAGGGCAACTGCTCCAAAGCCATTAGCACACCAGCGAAGCATATCCCGCCGGTTAGTCGGTTGTTGTAGAAAGTTGTTACAGTGCATGGGCAAATTGTTGTTTATAAAGTTCTTAGACTATTTTCTATTTCGCAACTAAGAATCCCGCAAACGGAACAATCTTTGTTCGAAGGTAAAACGGAGGAAATATAGATTTATCCTTAAATCCCGTAGTCGATTGTAACTTTGTGAATACCTATTATTATCCGTTAAGTGGTTCATTTTGTTTGATTGAAAAGTTGTAGATTTATCAATTACAATAGCATTTAATGTAAATATTGGGAATATGTATTCTTGACCATGGAATACCAATCGTTGACATAAATGTTTTGTAAAAATGAAAAAAAACCGTTCATTACACTTTGCTGAATCAGTATCAGTAGCAGAAGCACGCCAGTTTTTTCTTGGTCTGCCCATTAAAGAAAATCTTTTTAAGATTGTTAGCGTGGGTTGCGAACGTTGTCTGCCTGGCTATTTGGTTGATCGAAAGGCTCTGGATTTCTCGGTTGTGGAGCTGGTGGTAGAAGGCGAGGGGAGGGTTGTGCTTGATGGAGTTGGTTATTCCCTGTCCCCTGGTTCATTGTTTTTTTATCAGGGTGGTGAACCTCACAGGATTGAAAATTATAATTGTAAGCCGATGCTTAAATATTTTATCGCTTTTTCAGGCACTGATTCCAGCCTCTTTAAATCGGATTTCTTTTCGGTACAATCAGGCTCTATTCGATTACAAAACTACCCAGATTTATCTGATCTTTATGAGTTGATTCTCTTAAATACAGCAAGTAATTCGTCAGTTTCTGAGGAAGTTTGTACTAACCTGTTACGGGTTCTTTTGCTTAAGGTTGGAGAACGAATTGATCGACAACCGACGGTGAGTTCTCGATCCTGGGATACTTATGAGAGGGTGCTTTTGCATTTACGGAAAAACTATCTTCGATTGAAATCGATGAAGCAGTTGGCAAATGAAACTCACTTGGATCCCGCTTATCTTTCCCGAGTGTTTAAACGTTTTCATAAGGAATCTCCCTATTCCTGCCTCATGCGTATGAAAATGGAACATGCTGCCTCGCTCCTCTTAAAGTCAGGAATGCTAGTTAAGGAAATTGCCTATGAGCTAAACTTTGAAAACCCTTATCATTTCTCCCGCAGTTTTAAAAATATTATTGGAGTCTCACCCGACCGTTTTTCAGGGCGTTTCGATAGCTAATATGTGGAATAAACGGGCTTGAAGAGTAAAGATTTTCTTTCTCTAATGGATTGTATGAAGTTCGCTCTATTGAATGGCATTATAATCTGTTCATCTCTTTTCTCTTTTGCTCAAAAACCAACTTCTCCTGTTTTGGAAGTGAAGTTAATCAAGGAAATTGCTTTGCTTATCGATAAGAATAAAACCATCCCGCTTACCGAATTAAAAAAACAGCTGAAAAATGTATCCGGAAAAAAAATAAAAATCCCCAAGGTATCCCCCTTTGTTTATGACCCCAAAAATCTATATGAGCTTTGCAAGCCATCGACCCTTATCGTGGCAAAATTATATAAGTGCGGACATTGCACAAACTGGCATTCGGGAAGTGCCACTGGATTTCCACTTTCCAAGGATGGAGTTTTTGCCACCAATTATCATGTAATCGATCAAACTGATGGGGAAACATTGGCGGTGATGGATACGGAAGGAAATATTTTTCCAGTTACAGATGTGCTAGCCGGAGACAAAAAATCGGATGTGGCTATTCTCCAAGCTTCTGGTGCCAAATTCCGGCCTCTTCCTCTTGGTGATCCTGCAGCGATCGGTTCTTCTGTTCATGTGATCAGTCACCCCGATGGAATGTTTTATTACTACTCGAAGGGAATGGTTTCTCTATACGACGGGATAATAGGACCAGGTCGCTCACTTAGGGAATGGATGATGATCTCCGCGGATTATGCCCGGGGGTCGAGTGGGGCGGCCGTATTAAATGACTTCGGCGAGGTAGTTGGCATGGTGGCAAGTACCGTGACCATAAACTATGAAAAACAAAAAAAGACCAATCCACAAATGGTTATTCGCTTGTGTGCCCCCATCAATGCAATTCGTAAATTAATCGAATAATCAGCTTTAAGAATTAGTAACTACTTTTGGTTAACTCTACTTCAACCCTGTTTGCCGATTTTCGGATCTTGTTACAGGGAGCCATTCTTTTGATGTACCAAAGATGCAATCAGGTATGGTGGTGTAAGGGATGTAAATAAAAGGTTTTATTTAGGTTAGCTTTATCATATCTCCACTGCGGAAGGAATGGTCGGCAGCGAGTACAATCTCGCTTGCCCGTATAGCACTATTTTGATGTTCGGTCAGATCTGTTGTGCCTTGAATACCACTAAGGAAAAAGACTTGTTCCCGCCGGCAAAGTTCGTCGTGGTCGGGTTCGTCTTCCAAATCAATATATTCATCCACCGCTTCCCTTTCTCCCTCCTGGTTAGTTTGGCTGCGGTGTAAAAGGATTCGTTCCGTTTGGGTATGTGCATCCACCGAGGATGATTTTCCCCGAGCAGAAGCATCGGCAGCCACAATACTGGCACTCCCAAGCGGGCCAACCACATCTTTTACGAAAAACGCGGTTTCGCTCATCATTGGTCCCCAGCCTGCTTCGTACCAACCTACGCTTCCATCTTCAAAGGTTACTTGAAGGTGTCCGTAATTAATTTTGTCGCTGGGTAACTCGTCGGACAGTTGTGCTCCAAGTCCCGATACCCGAACCGGTTTAGCCCCCGTCATTTGACACATGACATCAACATAATGGACTCCGCAGTCCACGATCGGAGAGATCGAAGAAAGTAGGCTTTTATGAGTTTCCCAGTTCTTACCGTAGGATTGCTGGTTTAAATTCATTCTCATGACCAAAGGTTTGCCAAGGGTCTTGGCAACTTCGACAAATTTTATCCAACTCGGGTGCTGTCGTAGAATGTATCCAACCACCAATGCTTTGCCCTGGGTATGTGCAAGTTCAACAAGTTCGCGGCATTGCTCGGTGCTTTCGGCCAAGGGTTTTTCGGTAAAAACATGGCAACCTGCTTCCAAAGCTAGCTTGGCAAAGGAATAATGGGTATCCGGGTAGGTAGATATACAAACCGCATCCGGCTTAAGTTCTTCAAGAGCCAGGGCATAATCATTTGCCTCGGGAGTGCCTGCGGGGAATTCCGCCATCAATTTGGCACGGGATTCCGGTTTGCGGGTGCAGATGGCGGCGATTTCGAATTCAGGAATGGCAGCATAGGCGAGTGCGTGGGAACGCCCCATATTTCCAGCTCCTACCACAAGTACACGAATTATATTCTCTTTGCTCATGCTTAAAACCTTGGTGATATTAAAATTAACGGGCAATCCAATCCGATGGTCGATGCTTCTTTACCAACTCGTCCTGAATCTCCGAAACATGCTGGTAGTACTCTTGGTACTTCAGGTTCTGCGCTGCTGCTTCGTCAAGGATTACTGTGACCCGCTCGTGCAGTTGAAGGGCAGAGCCCGGACAGATGGAGGAGATTGGACCTTCGATCATGTCCTGCACCGCCTGAACCTTGTTATTACCGGTGGCAATCATTAGTATTCGCCTGGATTCCAGAATGGTACCGATCCCCATCGTAATTGCCAGTTTAGGTTGAAATTCATCAGGGCCAAAGAAGCGGGAATTGTCTTCTACTGTCTGCTTGGTCAGGGTCTTCAAGCGGGTACGGGAGCGCAGGCTGGAGGTGGGCTCGTTGAATCCGATATGTCCGTCCGTCCCGATGCCCAGCACCTGGAGGTCAACGCCACCGGTTTCCGCAATTTTCTTTTCGAAGGTGGGGCCGGCGTCGAGCGGATTTTCCGCCATCCCATCCGGTACATGAGTATTGGAAAGGTCAATATCGGTCGCCTTAAACAAATTATCATCCATAAAAGTGCGATAACTTTGGGTGTGGTCTGCAGGTATACCCACATATTCATCCAAATTGAAAGTTCTTACCTTTTGAAAGCTCAGTCCATGATCGCGGTGCCTATTGATCAACTCACGGTAAAGCCCGAGCGGGCTGGACCCAGTGGCAAGCCCTAGCACGGTGTCCGGAAAGGCACGTATTTGAGATTCCACCAGATCGGCAGAACGTTTAGCCACCGCATCTTCGTTGGGTAGGATGATGATTTCCATAGTGTGAAAAAGCTTGTGGTTATATATTAAATGAACTTGGTCAGTCCTGGTTTTGGAACTCCGGCAACAGGTAGGGGTTGTGAGAAATCAAGGTGGGGAGGGGTTAGATCAAGTTTTGAATTAAGAGCCTGTTGGAAGGATAACTTCTTGCCTGTGTATGCGGCCATACGACCCATGATGGCTACCATGGTGCTATTGGCTGCCCGTTCACCGTCGTTGATTGGTTCTCCGGAACGAATGGAGGCGATTAATTCTTCGTGCTCCGTTTTATACATATCGTTTGACCTGCCGGAGAACCTCCAGGGGTTTTCTCCATCTGCAAAAATAGCGTGCTTATTTTTAGCACTGCAAAACCCTTTTTTACCGAAGATTTCAAGTTCGTAACTTCCGGTTGTTCCATTTTGCTGACGGGAAAAATGATAACCACGGGCACCGTTTGCCCATTTGTAGACCACTGCAAAGTGGTCAAAGATATTGCCGTAACGGTCGGGGTCATCCGGATAGACCTGTCTGCCTCCAGTAGCTTCCGCTTCTACCGGGAGTTCCTCACCCATAGCCCATTGCATCATGTCAATGGAGTGAACCGCTTGTTCGACGATGGAATCGCCCGCCAACCACACGTGCTTGGGCCAGTTACGCATTTGTATTTCCAGGTCAGACTGGGTACCGGTGCGTCCACGGTTACCCCCCACTTCTCCGGCGTTGTAGGTGCTGTACATCGCATTAATATTTCCGACTGCTCCATCTAATACCCGAGAAAAAACTTCCCGCTTGGGGTAATTGTAGCGCCAGCAAAAACCAGACATGAAGCCGAGCTTTTTTTCCTTCGCTTTTTTTGCCAGTTCCAGGACCTTGCGAATGCCTGGAGCATCCACGGCCACTGGTTTTTCGTAAAAGCAGTGAATGCTTTTTTCTACAGCATATTCAAGTTGAGCAGGACGAAAAGCGGGAGGAGTGGTGAGGATGACATAATCTAAACCGGCATCGATCACTTTTTTGTAACAATCAAATCCCGTAAACATATTATCCGGTGAAACTTTGTATCGTTTTCCACAAATTTTCTCGAGGTGCCTGGACCGTTGCTGAATGCGGTCTTCAAACAAGTCCCCAATTGCAACCAACTCAACCTTGGGGTCGGCTTTCATCGCATTGCCAACGGCACCACAACCGCGTCCTCCGCAACCCACGATACCGATGCGGATCGGTTTGTCGTCCGTAAAGCCTTGAGAGACATACGGCGTTAGAGCGGTACCTGCGGCAAGAAGGGCACCAGATTTTACAAAAGTTCTACGGGAATGAGTTTCAGGATTCATGGATTTTATAATGGTGGGTTGGGCTGTCTAAATTTCTTGGCTTAGAGTAGGTTTTCGCAAGCCATAAATAGTACCATGTAAATTATTTATTTTCTGCCCCCTTCTTAACAAAAATGTATCATTTATTGTCCTAAATCCTTGAAATGAGTTAATTCTGGATCAAAATAGAGATAATGAGAGCCACCTTCGAGGCATTGCCCCTGGACCAACAAACTTCCTTTCGCTTTTCCGAAATTGATCAAGGGCAGGGGTTTGATGGCCATTGGCATTACCATCCCGAGCTTGAGTTAAAGTGGGTATTAGATGGCGTAGGCCAACGCATGGTTGGGGATCACATGCAATCTTTTGGCCCATCTGATCTCGTACTTGTCGGCTCGAACCTTTCACATTGCTGGCGAACGGCTCCTGACTACTCGGGACGCTCCCGTGCCTTTCTCGTTCAATTCCCTCAGGATCTTGTATCTCAGGGACCAGAACTTGCTGGTATCCAAAAAATGCTCGATGATTCCCAGCGTGGTCTTTCTTTCCACCTCGGTGGAAACTCTGTTCAGGACCGTTTGAGCAAGAAATTTAAACAATTGGAAATAGCTGAGTTGGGTAGCTGGGAGTCTTATTCCATTTGGTTATCTTTGCTTGGAGAATTATCAGAAATGCCTCGGGAATATTTGGCAAGTGCCGGATACAATCCAAAAGAACCTGAGGATGAACGGCTCGCCCGGGTGATTGATTTTATTTTCGAAAGTGTGGAAGTAAGCGTCGATACGACGGTTTTTCCCGCTGCCTGTAATATCGCATCGATGACTCCCTCTGCCTTTAGCCGTTTTTTTAAAAGACATACGGGGCGCACCTTCTCGAGGTTTTTTAACGAGGCCAAGGTTGCGAGAGCTTCCCGACTATTGGTGGAGTCTGCAGAAACGGTTTTATCAATCTCCCTTGAGTGTGGTTTTGGGAGCCTTAGTCATTTCAATCGTACCTTTGAAGAGATCAAGGGATCCTCCCCAGGCCGTTGGCGCAAGAAGTTTAGAGATTCTTAGAGGCTGAGAGTGCTTCTATGCAGGCTTGGGCAAACCTTGTTCCCAAAATTCGGTATCCATTAGCAGAATAGTGTAAATCATTTTTGATCTTTTTCCCTTTCCGGTTGATTCCGTCATTTAAATCATCGGTATCTATCCAAAAAAATTGTGAATTATTTTCAGCCACTTCCATCTGCACTTCTCTAATCATTGTCCAATGTGGATATTTTTTATTTTGCATATCGAAATCACTTAATCGTCCGATCACCATGATTAGTTGGTCCTCATCCCAGTTTAAATCCTTTGCAAGTTGGGCATGCAGTCCAATCAGTGCATTCTTGTAAAGCTTCCCCCATCCCATTTTTGCATCCCTTTCTCCCTGCATCCATACGAAGCAAACGCTCTGAAGTTCACTTCCCTCTATAGCTTTTTTAACTTGGGAAAGGAGATTGTCATAGAGGTCGCCAAGTTCCTCCGGTTTATTGCCATCAAGATCTTTCCATTCTTTCCACCACCTATGAATGGGTTTGCCACCACGGGCGTATTGTACGATGGCGACTTCATTTTTACCAAATTCTTCTTCAATCCGAGGAGTGAATGCTTCTTGGGGGCGGTGGCCTTGCATATTTGACTGCCCGGAGAGAATGAAAAGTCTCTTGGCGGATTCTTGGGAAAGTAAAGGAACGTATCCAATCGCAAGGATTAAAAAAAATAAATATGCTTTCAGGACATTATTCATTTAGGTTTGATTTTATTGAGGATGTATTTTTTTAAGGCAAAAAATATTGTAAGTACTCCCCACCATATCGAAAAGTATACGAGGGAATAAAGCCAACCTCCAAAGAGGGCCATCATTTTGGGACCACCATCTGCTGCCCATTTT
>JABBBW010000084.1:0-22615 GCA_018607205.1 Opitutales bacterium
GTAAATTACCTGCATCCGCCTATGGAATCAGAAAATACCTGGCCAGTGGATTAATTCATGGAATTGGCAAAACCTATGCCCAAAAAATCGTCGATCATTTCGGAGCTGATACTTTGCGCATAATCTCTGAGGAATCTGCACGACTTCGAGAAATCGAAGGAATTGGCAATATGAGGGCCAAAAGTATCAAACAGGCATGGGAAGAACAAAAAGCAGTCCGCGAAGTAATGATGTTTTTGCAAACTTACGGAGTAACTGATGCTCTCTGCCTTAGGCTGGTCAGAAAATACGGGAACGAAGCCAAAAACCTTCTAGAAACAGACCCCTATCGGATTATCAGGGAGGTAAAAGGGATTGGTTTCAAAACCGCAGACCGTATTGCCCTGAACCTTGGACTAGCTAGTAATGGGCCGCCCCGAATTGATGCAGGCATTCTTCATGTAATGCAGGAATGCGAAGACCAAGGTCATACCCATTTTGAACGGCGTGAGATTGCGCTGCTTGCCACCGAACTCCTGGAGGCAAATTCACAGGAGGTAGAGAATCGAATTACCGTCCTAACCACTCAAGGAGATATCGTTCATTCCAGTGAGGATTGGATTCAACAACCAACAACGGCCAGAGCTGAATATACTCTGGCACAGTCACTCAACTTATTACTACAGGGCAAGTCCAGTCTCCCACCAATCCTCATCGATAAGGCAATTGAGTGGGCACAAGCAAAAGCAGGCTTTGGCTTTGCCCAAGGTCAGGAGGATGGCGTCCGTCAGGCCCTTGCTTCCAAGGTTTCAATTCTCACCGGCGGACCAGGAACCGGTAAAACTACCATTTTAAAAGCACTCGTATCAATTCTTCGGGCTAAAAAGACTAAAATTTTTCTGGCTGCTCCAACTGGGCGAGCAGCTAAGCGAATGTCGGAAAGTACTTCCCATTTCGCACAAACCGTTCACCGGTTACTTAAGTTTGATCCTTCTCAGGGTGGGTTCTGTATGAATGAACAAAATCCATTAATTTGTGATTATCTGATTATGGACGAGTCCAGTATGCTCGATGTCCGACTAGCCGCTTCTCTAGTTCGTGCTCTACCTGCAAATGCACACCTTTTATTAGTTGGCGATGCGGATCAATTACCCTCCGTGGGTTCAGGAAATGTACTCAAAGATTTGATTGACTCTAACGACTTACCGGTAACCAGGTTGGAAGTTACTTTCCGGCAAGCTGAGGATAGTGGAATTGTGGGGTTAGCTCATAACATTCTTTCTGGAAAGACAAGTCCGCCTCCCCCCGCCGAACCCTCTTCTGCCCTTCCTCGGCAGCAGGATGTACATTTTATTCGAGCTGAATCTCCGGAAGAATGCGTCCAGGTAGTATGCGATCTTTTTGCTCGCATATTACCAAAATCATTTTCGATTAATCCCCAAACTGATCTGCAAGTGCTAGCTCCTTTACATCGTGGAGTCGGAGGAATTGGCAATCTCAATGATCAAATTAGAAATTCGGTTAATCCAAATGGGGCAACCCATGTGATGGGAAGCATGCTTTTCCGGGAGGGAGATAAGGTCATCCAAAGCCGTAACAATTATGACAAGGATGTTTTTAATGGTGATCTTGGAATCATTCAAAAGGTTGATTCAATCAATGGAGTACTTGAAATTGATTTTGAAGGTCGCCTGATCAAATACGAACGCATGGAAGTTACCGATCTGCAACCTGCCTATGCCATATCAGTTCACAAAAGTCAGGGAAGTGAGTATCCTGTGGTTATTTTCCCTATCCTTAAGCAACACTTCATGATGCTTCAAAGAAACCTTGTTTATACTGGGCTAACAAGAGCGAAGAAAAAAGTCGTCTTTGTTGGAGATCCAGCCGCTTATGCGATGGCAATACGCAACGATAAAACCCTAACCCGGCAAACAGACTTGATACGTAAGTTTAAAGAACTTACAGGATCTACTTAAGTGCCAAGTAGCAGGCAAAAAAGAGAACAATGTATGCGGGAGCAGTTTTTAACAGATTGTCACGCTCAACTTTTAAATGAAAAACGACTGCCGAGCACATAAGTAAAGAAAGCAGGATTGCCGCCGGACGAATAAGGAAAGGTGCCCAGTGCCCGCAAAGAAAGCACAGAGAAATGATCACTTTCATACACCCAACTCCATACATCGTTCGCTTAGACAATCCATAGACCTTAAACTCCTCAGCTATGTTCCGTGCCCGTTTCCCTCTAAATCGAGTAGGCCTATTAGCCCGCCAGGTCCAAACAGAAAGTAAAATAACTGCTAGCCCACATCGGATAATAATATGCTCTAAAGATTGCCAGGCTTCCATCAGAATGAGGGAGCGAACTGAAAGAAGTTCACCCTAATTATCCATCGAGCAACGCCCGCAGTTACTCGGCGTACCAGAACAGCGAGCAGGTTCCGTATAATCGCCCGACGAGACGGCAGATGAAAAGACAGATAGTTTCTTGTCAAGTTTTGGAGAACCACAAGCTGGACAAGTTGCATCCTTTTTCCAATCACTGGAACGCACTAGGATTTCTGAATCTTCAGAACAATCCAAGCATGTAAACTCGTAAATCGGCATGAATAAAAAGGAGGGAATTAATAATTTCCCAACAATTCAATAAATCGGACGATCATATAGTAAAAGGAGACAAGCACTCCGCCCCCAAACAACCCAATAAACATAAAGCTGGTCAATTTTTTGACCCCTTCCGCCTCAAGAAACTTGGGCTGCTTTTCCAATGATCCAAGCATAACGATCAAATATACCACAATGGCAAAAATGGGCATGGTTACCATAAACCAGTCGAATTCACTACTCATTGATCCAATGATGTTGATTGCATTGACTAAGTCAAGGAGGACGAAGTCCAAACAAACTTTTTTTCATTCGTTCATAACAACTCTTGATTTCAGGTAGCTTGTTGATTCAATCATTCACTGATGAAGCATTTTAAGTTCTCTTAACTTGCACTCGCCGTATACCTTAAGTTCTGCATCATTAAATGGATGATTTCTGCATCCCAAGGCCAACAAGAAGAGAGCAGTTCCGCCCACATTCGCCATATTGTCTGCTTAAAATTTAAACCCGAAATAACTAACGAGAGTATACTGAAGGTCGAAAAAAAATTCCCTGCACTACAACAGTCTATCTCTGGGATTATTTCCATTGAATGGGGATTAAATAATAGCCCAGAAGGATTAAATAAAGGTTTCTCCCACTGCTTTACAGTTACCTTTGAAAACGAAACCGCACGATCAACCTATTTACCCCACCCCGCCCACCAAGCTTTTGTTGAAATCCTCAAGCCCCTACTTGATGATGTATTTGTTATTGATTACAACCTATGAAAAAAAACTGCATTCTCCTTATGATATGCATGGGAACATTCTCGTTTCTACATGCAAAATTATCCACACCATCCATTATTGGCTCAAATATGGTTCTGCAAAGAGGACAGTCATGTCCAATTTGGGGATGGGCCAGCCCCAATGCATACATAAACCTAATCTTCGCTGGTAAAACCTACCAAACCAAGGCAAATCAACAAGGGGATTGGAGGATCAAGCTTGATCCACTTGAGGCATCATTCAAGCAACAAACCATGATTATTGCAGAGGGGCGAAGCAACGGATTTAGCCGGGTTCGTAAGAATTTCTCTACTCAATTAAAAAATCAGCCTGGTGCATTGATTTACGAAAATATCTTGGTAGGTGAAGTTTGGTTATGCTCCGGCCAATCCAATATGCAATGGGCAGTAAGTTCATCCGACGACAGTGATTTAGAGACACTCTCTGCTAACTACCCTAACATTCGGCTAATTTCAGTCCCTCAGGTAGGAACCCAAGTACCCCAGAAGGATTTTGAGGGATCGTGGGAAGCAGTGAACAAACAATCCAGTGCATCCTTTTCTGCTGTTGGTTATTACTTCGGTCGCAGGCTTCATCAGATCCTCCAAGTTCCAGTCGGTTTAATAGACAATTCATGGGGAGGATCTGCTTGTGAGGCATGGCTCCCTAAGGACCGCCTAATGATTCATCCCATTGCTCAACCCTACATGATGGAATGGAGAGAAAAAGAAAGAAACTATGATTTTGATGCCTTAACAAAAAGCCATTTGGAGAAGTTAGCCAAGTGGAAGGCTGAAAAAGCAAATGGTTCGACCTCACGTCCTCCTCGAGCACCACGGAACTTGATGACTGGGCAGCACAGACCGGGCAATCTGTTCAATGGCGTACTGCATCCTATTATTGGATACGGGATCAAGGGAGCAATTTGGTACCAAGGAGAATCAAATGCTGGTCGGGCTTTTGCTTACCGGGAAATCTTTCCCTTAATGGTTCAGTCTTGGAGGCAGGCATGGGGACAGGGCGACTTTTCGTTTTACTGGACTCAACTAGCAGATTTCCGCCCTGAGTCCATCGTTCCCAACGATTCAAGCTGGGCAGAACTTAGGGAATCCCAAACCATTTGCCTAAGAAAACTTAATCACACAGGGGAAGCTGTGATTATAGATACCGGGGAAGGCAGAGACATTCACCCACGAAACAAACAAACTGTGGCCAATCGTTTGCTCAGGCATGCACTTGCAAAAGATTATGGACAAAAAATCCCGTATGAAAGTCCCAAGTACAAATCCATGGAAATCAAGGGCAGTAAAATTATTATTAATTTTAATCACGCCGGTGCCGGCCTTTATTGCTTTGATTCAAAAGCTCCAACAGGTTTTGCCATCTGTGGAGAAGATCAAAAATTTGCCTGGGCCAGTGCAAAACTGATTGGAAAAGATCGAGTGGAGGTATGGACAGATTCGATAACTGCACCGATTGCGGTTCGCTATGCATGGGCCGATAATCCTGTGTGCAACTTATACCTCCGGGACGGTGGGGTAACCCTGCCCGTGACCCCCTTCCGCACGGATAGTTTTCCCCTTACAACTATGGGTAAATAGATGGAAATTAAATCATTACCCCAAAAGCTTTCCGTTTTTTTATTCCTAAACCTACCCCTCTTGGGGTCACCAGAATTAAGAGAGGAAATTCTAAAACTCGGAGAATTAACAACTGCTCCATCTTTTCATCCATTCTCACAAACAAATAAAAACGAAAACCCAAGAGCAATCCTTATGGAATCCCTACCGTGGGAGGGTAAGGAAACCCGGGCATATGCCTGGCTAGGCCTACCCAAAGTAAGTAAAAACGAAAAAGTTCCTGGAGTTGTACTGGTGCATGGCGGAGGAGGAACCGCATTTAAAAACTGGGTACAGGAATGGAACGACCGGGGATTTGCCGCCATCAGTATCGCAGTTGAAGGGCAAATCGACAAAAAAGTAAAGAACGAGAAGAGTAAAAAGATGGCTTGGGGAAAACATCAATGGGCAGGTCCTCAACGGATTGGAATATTTGCCGATACCCATAAGCCTTTGCGGGACCAGTGGATGTATCATGCCGTTTCCCAGACGATACTCGCCAATTCATTACTTCGTTCCCTTCCTCAGGTTGATGAATCAAAAGTCGGATTAATGGGCACCTCTTGGGGTGGTATCATTAGTTCCATTGTGATGGGTATTGACCAACGGTTTGCCTTTGTAATTCCCGTATACGGATGTGGATTCCTCAATGAGGCAGGCAATCATTACAAACCAGCACTAGCCAATAATTCTGGTTATCTTAATGCTTGGGAAGCAGGCCACCGTTTTAACCGCGCAAGGATGCCAGTTCTTTGGTTTTCCTGGCCAGAAGATAAACATTTCCCTATGGAGATACTTCGTAAATCCTATCAAGCAACCGCAGGACCAAACATGGTCAGCCTCGTCCCTCAAATGGGCCATGGACACGGCCCGGCATGGAGCCGGCCAGAAAGTTATGCATTTGCCAAAAGGGTTCTCAAATCCGGAAAAATTTGGTGCCGACGATTAGACTCAGCACTATTGGACGGGCAAGCTTACGCCCGTTTTCAATCGGATGAAGTTCTTGAAAAAGCGGAACTCGTCCATACGACCGATCTTGGATTCACCGGAAAAAGAATTTGGACGAGGACTCCTATCAGGTTACAAAAGAAAGCAGATGTATGGCTTGCGGACTGGCCCCTACCCGACGGAACAACCGCGTGGTTCATTAATGTTGAGTCCAGTGGCTTGGTTGTTTCCTCGGACTATCACGACGGGTAAAACTTGATCGATCGCCTGTTCTTCTATTCAGGCATTTCACATGGTATGAGAGCTCCGTCCCGCATACCATGTATTATTTTTTTGTCGGCCGGACAAAAGGTGGCCAGTGCCCCTTGCCAATTTACTTTTCCATTCTCTAGAAAATAATAGGGAGAAAGCCTCAGCCTACCTTTCATATTTGATAAACTCCCATCATCAAAAACGGGATGCTCCATAATGGAAGGCTTCTTAAATTCCTGAATAATAAAAATGGGAGATGGGTAATTATCCAAGGCTTGCTTGACGCTGGTAGCCCAATCATCAATTGATACATCATCTCCAACCACAACGCTCCTTGCCCCCCATGAACTTTCATGAAACCCACTGGCTTTTAAAACCAAGGATCTTTCTTTCTTGGAAGCTTTGCCCAGATCATTCCAGTCACTCATCGGCCGGCCTCCAACAGATGGACCATCGAGGTATGCCCCCGGTGGTACTGGGGCAGGATCCACAATCCAAGTGACTGGAACTGTTTTAAGCAGAAGAGTCCTCTCTGACTTACTCAAGTTTTCTTCCCAGTAGCTCTGTAGCTTGGGGTGATGGAGTAAACCGAGAGAAAGTTTTTCTTCAAGAAACGGGCGCATTGCCGGAGTAATAACCAAGTTCCCTGCTTCAACAGAAGTTGCAAAATCTTTCATTTGAGGAACATCCGGATCAAACAATTCCCAAAACCGGTAAATCACATTGATTTTTTGGCCATTCAAAAAGGCCTCACTCCCAACAAAGGAAACCTCATCCGGTCGTGCGACTTCAACCTGCAATCCTTGCTTGCTTAACTCCACGCCCAAGCAATCCATTTCCGGGCGATAAGTGGCTGACTCTTCGCTGACCAGTATGGCAAAGCGAGCAGACCTTCCCAACTTGCCCGCCTGAGAAACGAGGGCGTCACCAAAAGCTCTAGCCATCTTGGGCGAACGATCTTTCAAATATATACGGCCAAGATGGTCAGTCAGGCCGATTCCGCCAGGTACGGAATCCCATTCGGCCAGTGCAAAGCCATCACGCGAAGGTAATAAGTCAGGCCGAAGTACCGGAGGGAGCAACCCCCGGACATTTCGGGAACGGGAATGTTGGACCAACCAGTCGGGCTTGCCTGCATCTAAGTATTCGGAAACCCAGGGGACACGAAGTTCCTCATTTCGAAGAATTTTTTCGTCCGCGGCTGATTTCAAATACAATCTCTCAAGTGCCTGAAAGAAGGAAAGTCCAGCATCGCCAAGTTCCTTGATGAATTCACCAACATGACTTGGTAATGTCCATGATTGGTTTGACCACTTCCATGATTTCCCCGCAAAAAGGGAGTCCTTAGAATATTTTTTAATTTCCTCCCAAGTTAGTTGACTTGGAGGAAGTGTTGGATCAGTCGTCAATTTGAATATCCTTATTTCGCTGCCGCGGACAACCCGCCCGCAACCAACCATTCACAAAACGGTCGAGATCACCATCCATTACCCCTTGTACACCGGATGTCTCTACACCGGTGCGCAGATCCTTGACCATTTGATAAGGTTGAAAGACATAGCTTCGAATTTGATTCCCCCACCCCATTTCGCCCTTATCACCATAAAACTTTTCCATCTCTACCCGCTTCTCATCCTGTTGCCTCTCATAGATTCTCGACTTTAAAGCCCGCATCGCCGTCTGTTTATTTTTCAACTGGGAGCGTTCATTCTGGCATTGTACCACAATATTAGTAGGCAAGTGAGTAATCCGAACTGCGGAATCGGTCTTATTTACATGCTGCCCACCCTTGCCACTCGAACGATAGGTATCAATACGTAAATCATCATCCGGAATATCCATATCAACATCATCATCCTCCATTTCGGCGATCACATCGATCGAGCAAAAAGAAGTGTGACGACGTTTATTCGAGTCAAATGGACTAATACGTACGAGACGATGCACACCCCGTTCTGCCTTGGCATATCCGTAGGCATTCATCCCATCAATGCGCAGGGTGCATCGACTAATTCCCGCTTCCTCGCCAGGTTGAAGATCTTGAATATCGACATCAAACCCACGCCGTTCCGCCCAGCGCACATACATACGCATGAGCATGTCCGCCCAGTCACAAGACTCGGTTCCACCGGCTCCTGCATGTATGCTCAGTAAAGCCGGTCGAACATCCATTGGTTCACTAAGAAAACTTTCAACTTCCAAGTCTTCAATTTTTGCGACCAAGCCCTTTAATTCCTTTGAGAATTCAGCGGACAATGCAGTATCAGACTCATCCTCATCACAAAGTTCAGACATTGCTTCAATGTCACCGACCTGATTTTTGAAGCTCTCAATCTTTTCTACAATTTGCTTCAGACGGTTGCATTCCGAACTAACCCGCTTGGCTTCATTTTGATCGTCCCAGAAGGTTGGACTGGACATCTGTTCCTCCATTTCCACGATGCTTATTTTTTTCGCGTCGCATTCAAGAAAGGACCATAAATGGTTGGTTCTTTTGAGTAGGGTTTGCAGTTCAGCTTTTTCTTCCGGGGTAATCATATAAAATATTTTAAACGGTAAAATCGGTTCCCTCAGGTACATCTAAGTGAAGTCCACATTCACGACCATGCCCCCCATGACGCGCATCCTCAGTTTTCTCGACTTCACTAAGTTTCCGGGTGCTGTGCCAATCACCAACTGAATCATAATCCATACCCTCCAATGGATGATAAGGGAGATCATTCTTTGGTAAATATTGATAAGTCTCCCGATCTTCCCAGTCCAAAATAGGATAGAGTTTAAGAACTCCGTTTTGCCGTTCTATAAAGTTTAATTTCTTACGGTCTGTGGCCTGAGTTCTACGTAAGCCTGCCATCCACACTGTTGCATCTAACTCCTGCAATGCCCGGTTCATTGGTTCTTTTTTATTCATCCAATTATATTTGGACATTCCATCCTTCCCCTGCTCCCACAACTTCCCAAAGGAAGCTTCCTGAAAAGCAGGGGATAGACGGGCCGAATAAACCAATGCCTTGAAATTTAATTTTTCCTGTAATTTCAGGGCGTATTCATAAGTTCCGGGAAACAAATATCCAGTATCTATAAAAACGATGGGAATTTCCTTACTTGCTTCCCTTA
Source organism: Opitutales bacterium (assembly GCA_018607205.1). GTDB lineage: Bacteria > Verrucomicrobiota > Verrucomicrobiia > Opitutales > Seribacteraceae > Chordibacter > Chordibacter forsetii. Next base: position 9,293 of record JABBBW010000084.1, read on the forward strand.
CCAAATGAATCATCACGGCACTTTGTAGACCAAAACTTGTGGAGGTGAGTAATCCGGTGCCAAAATTTTCCCACGCCCAACGGATACGCCCAGAAGCATCCATCCCCCCAAGGGTTTCATTGGCATCCCCCAAATCTATTTGTTCAATTGTCATATGGTGCAAAGATCCACCATGGCAAAATTTTGCCAGTGAGTAAAGAGTGGGCATCAATTATGACTCAGGGAAATAGGATTGGCTCAATCATCCGAGTTGCTTATTTTGAAAATCATGGACGAAATTGAGCAACTTTGCCACCGCTACCCTGCTTTAAAATCTTGTGAAGCTTCAATACATGAATCTTCCCAACTGCTTGTAGATACCTTTCGTTCAGGGAATAAACTTTTGCTTTGTGGTAATGGTGGAAGTGCTGCCGACTGCGAACATATCTCAGGCGAATTGATCAAACGCTTTAATAACCCTCGTGTACTCACCCCCGAATTGTCTGATCGATTGGGCCCAGAACTCTCCCAGAACCTGCACGGCGGACTACCCGCTCTTTCTCTTCCTTCGATGGTAGGATTCCATACCGCCTTTGCCAATGATGACGATCCCAGCTATGCATTTGCCCAGCAAGTGCTCGCATTTGGAAAAAGCGGAGATCTCCTCTTAGCCATAAGTACCTCTGGTAACTCGCAAAACTTACTCCATGCAGTCAAAACGGCCAAAGCAATGGGAGTAAAAACACTTGCACTTACCGGTAATTCTGGCGGAAAAATCGCTCCCCTTTGTGACCTCGTGATTATGGCCCCTGCTCACAAAACCCCAGATATTCAGGAATTTCACTTACCCATCTATCATGCTCTCTGCACTGTGGTGGAAAACCGTTTATTTCCCGACCCGGCATAGATGCCAGAAATCTTATCGAATCCCTTAGACTCCCTACCCCGGGAACTCTCTTCGCTGGCTGTAGAATTAGCAAAAGTAACAAAAATTGCCGGAGGACGCTTATTATTGGTGGGTGGCTCTGTTCGTGATCTTCATTTAGGATCATCTCCCTCAGAAATCGATTGTGAGGTCCAAGGATTATCGATCGATCAATTAAAATCCACGCTTTCAAAAAACTATACCTGCCATGAGGTGGGAAAAGCGTTTGGTGTACTCAAATTACGTAGCCTGCCCGCCGAATTATCCCTTCCCCGCACCGAAATAAAGACTGGATCGGGACACAAAGGATTTTCTGTGGATATCGACCCAGACCTCCCTTTTTCCCGCTCTGTACAGAGGCGGGACTTTACCATCAATGCAATAGGCTTAGATCCTCTAACCAACGAACTATTCGATCCAACTGGTGGCATTGCAGACATTGAAAAACGTTTACTCCGCCACATTGGTCCGGCTTTCTCTGAAGACCCCCTGCGCGTCCTCAGGGCCATGCAATTCATTGCCCGCTTCAACTTAAATATTTCCCCCCAGACTCTTAGTCTGTGCAAGAGTATCTCCATGGAGAACCTTCCACCAGAGCGCCTTTTTGAAGAATGGAAGAAATTACTCATCAAGGGCAATAATCTCTCCGCCGCTCTCAATTTCTTAAACGATTGCAATTGGCTTAAATATTTTCCTGAACTTCTCGCCCTGGTTGGATGCGAGCAGGAACCAGAGTGGCACCCGGAGGGAGATGCCTGGGTACACACCCTTCATTGTATGGATGCTTTTGCCCGCGAACGCACAGGAAATGAGTGGGAAGACCTTGTGGTTGGATTTGCCGTGCTTTGTCACGATCTCGGGAAACCTATGACCACCGTAATTGGAGAGGATGGGCGCATACGATCTCCCCTTCACGAACCAAGAGGAGAACAACCTACCCGTGCCTTTTTATCCAGGCTCACCAATCAAGTAGAACTACATGAACAGGTAGTACCCCTTGTTCGACGCCACTTGACTCCGCGCACTTTTTACAAAGACCAAGCAAGTGATGGTGCCATTCGCCGTCTTGCCAGTAAGGTAAAAAGAATCGACCGCTTAGTTAGAGTGGCCGCTGCAGATATTGCTGGTCGTCCACCTCGAAATGATGAGTTCCCTGAAGGGCCCTGGTTGCTCAAGCGTGCAGAGGAATTAAAAGTGAAGGACTCTGTACCCAAACCAATCATTCTCGGCCGGCACTTAATTCAAAAGGGGATGAAGCCAGGTGCTGACTTTGGTCCTATTTTAAAAAAATGCTTAGAGGCTCAATTGGATGGAATATTTGATGACTTAATTTCAGGACTTGATTTTTTGGAAAAACAGCTGCCTATTAATTAAATGCGTTTGTATGTAATTTTTTCCCTTTGCATATTCAGACTAACTTTACCATCAATTGCCGAGAAGAATCAAACGACCGAGGAACTACTCGGAAAACTTGATTCCCTAAGATTTAATTACACCAAGGCGAGCAATTTTCTTAATGAAAATGAAAGGGCGAGGAAGGATGCGGCCAAGAAAGACGATGAGCTCCCCCGTAATGTAAGGCAACAAAATCAACAAAAAAGGATAAGCGAATCGGGTTGGTTAGAGCTTTTTCAAAATAAGAAAAAAACTTACGACGAGTACCTTTCATGCTTGGTCCATACCTTTGTATCTCTTCCTTCTGCCAATCCGAGGTTTGAGAAAATTAAAAAGGAACTCAATCAACAGCATCCAGATAACTGTAAAAACTCCCTGACTGAATCATGGACAACTCAACATCGACTGCTCGCACAAAAGTTTTACCTGCACCTTGTCAACCCAGGGATCGATAAGAAGAAAGCGGCATTCTTTGCCAAATTAACCAAACCAGGAGGCGGTATAAAATTTGAAGATTTCCTGCACTTCGTCGGCATCGGAGTGGAACCACAAAACTGGGATGTTCAGAATGTTTACTCCTTGGCTGCCTTACGTGTAGGAGAAACTTCTACCGCAAGATCGGAAAATAAGAAATTAATTCGCAAGGCAACCAAGTATTCCCGATTGGACGAACCGGAAAATCAATTTAATTTAAGAATAAGAAAAGAGTTAAGGGCATACAAGTTACACCGGTCATTGATCGAAGTAATTGATGGCAAAGAGAAGGAAGCCACAAAATACCTTTCAGAAGCCATGGATATTGCACCCGCTCATTCACCGAGTAATGAACTCAAAAAAATAATCGATGAAACCAAGTTTATGCTTGGTCAATCACAGCAGTAAAAATCCCAAAAATCCAGCACAGTTTCAAGGTGGTAAGGAAATAAACCCTCGAGGTTTTACACTTCTCCTTAGCCTACTTACGAAATGTGGCTCGATACTTGGAAAGCTTGGCTTCTACCATTACAAGTTCTTCTTGGCTTAGTTCCTTGTACCCTCGCCCAATTGGCCATCCGTAGCCCCAGCGATACCAAGTTGGGAAATGTGGGACTCCGCCTATACGAACAGCTTCATACATTAATTGAGCGAGTTGTGGATTGCCCGTCTTTTTCTCCACACAATTTTTAAAGTCAAGATCTGCCTGTTCCCGTTCTTTCTCAGTGCCCCCTCGCCAGTAGGCTAAGTCATGCTTATGGCAACATTCTTTCCATAACTCGGGATTTTCAAAGGTGCCATCCAGGAACAAACTGCATCCATCACTGGTAAAATCATTTAACTCAGAAAGTGAATCCTTACAGGAGATGGAAGTTGAAAATAAAAAAACTGCCCCAAAAAATGCAGCAAGTAGCTTCACGAAACCTTTTGTCCTAAATGTGTAAGGCTTGAATCACTGGGCAATTGAAAGGCACGCAAACCAAAAATAGGCAGGGTTGCCAAGAGATGATCAAATATATCTGACTGTATCGCTTCATATTCGATCCATCGAACATCGTTTACAAATACATAGATCTCAATGGGGACTCCCTTTTCACTGGGGGCTAACTGACGCACAAGAAAGGTCATGCCTTCTTTATGTATACTGGCATGGGACCGTAAGTACTCCTTACAATAGGCACGAAAGGTTCCGATATTGGTGAGATTTCTACCGTTCAACAGCGGTGAAACGACTCCCAGTTCATCGAGGTTCATCCCTTTGCTACCGATTTCCGACTTCTTGGAATTCAAATAAGGTTGGAGGCATTCAATCCTTTCCAAGTCTTCCACTTCCGATCGTTTAAGAAAGCGAACACTGGAAATATCCAGGCTGATACTCCGCTTGATCCGCCGGCCACCCGACTCGCTCATACCCCGCCAGTTCTTAAAGGCATCGCTGACCATGGCATAGGCAGGAATGGTAGTGATGGTCTTATCCCAGTTTTGCACCTTCACGGTAGTCAGGGAAACATCAATTACATCGCCATCGGCACCATACTTGGGCATTTCCACCCAGTCTCCCTTGCGGACCATATTGTTGGCCGTTAATTGTATGCCGGCAACCAGCCCAAGAATGACATCTTTAAAGACCAACAGAAGGACAGCGGTTAGAGCACCCAAACCGGAGAGGAAGTACAGCGGGGTCTTGCCGAGCAAAATGGAGAGAATAAAGATTAGCCCCGTCGCATTGACCACCAACTTGACCGCCTGACAGATTCCCTTGAGTGGTAACTTCGCGGAAAGCGAGGACTCCTCATAACTGTCATGCAGGGCATTAATCAGGGCATCAATGCTCCACAGAGCAATGACCACAAGGTAGAGATTGACCGAGACATCGATGATGCCAAGCAGCACCTCAAATGGCTCAAGCAGAATCGGAGACAGTGCACTGATGATGAAGGCGGGAGCAAGATGGGAAAGGCGGTGAAAAAATTTCTCCTTTAGGAAATGCTCTCCAATGCGGGTCTTGGATTTTTTGGCCAGGGAACGAACCACTCCAAGTACAAACCCCTTGACCATGGAATTTGCCAACCAGGCGATCAAAAGAACGAGGACCAAGGAGATGGCTGCGGTAAACAGCTCAACCGTAGTCTTCTCTGCATCCAATCCTAAAATACGGTAAACCTCCCTAAAAATACCAAGATGAAGCTGGGCGACATAGTCCATGCTCACACTCAATCCAAATTCCTGTCTTGGCTCAATGCAAAAGCAACCTTGGAACCAAGCCTAAAATCAACGCAGAGAATTCCCGATCCAGTCAATCACTGCATCGATCATTGGTTTTTCCCCATCATCGGAAAACACATGATTTGCACCGGGAATCTCCACCAGTTTTTTCGGCTCATTTGCGTGGGCGAAAATTTCCTGAGAATCTTCGATTGGTACGACATCGTCCTCGGTTCCATGCACTAACAACCAGGGAACTTTTACTTCGGATGCTTTAGGAGCTGTCGTAATAATGCTTTCCAAATCGTCCTTAAAGGTACTGGAAAGTGGACAGCTTGCCTCTTCCCACATACATCCAGAGTCTGGTGTCACCTCTCCGAATTCACGCTCGTAAAATGCTTGGGTGTTTACCATTCCCGCAAGGGAGATCAACAATTTGATCCGTTCATCAGAAGCCGCCGCCAATACTCCGACCGCCCCGCCCATACTATGTCCGGCATAAATGACTCGATAGCCTGAGGCATCAGCGGCAGAAAGAACTGCTTTCAAATCATCTACCTCCTTGGAAATAGTCGATTGCCTAAAATCTCCGCCCGAACCTCCATTGCCCGAAAAAGAAAAACGCAAAACGGGCAAGCCCTCGGCAGCCACTGCCTCTGCAAGTGCTACAACGAAAGGGCGATCCTTATTTCCCGTCAGCCCATGCCCGATAATCAATAAATTGCGGGCATTTTCCTGCCCGGCGTGAAAAGTATATTCAATAATTTCTTCATCTTGGTTCTTGATCGTTTCTTCCATATCCACATGGGATAACCATACCTTGGCCATACTGGCAAGCACCCAACTACTAAAACCACAAAAAAAGGCTGATCCCGCACTTAGCGGAATCAACCCTTAAATAGATGAATTCTTAAATTCCTAAATTAAGCAATTTCGGAAGCGTGAAACTCTAACCAGTCATCCAAGTTGTTTAAGTTAATCGCATCCTTAGGATCTCCATCAGCCAATCCATTTGCCGAAAGAATGCTTTGGCGGGTCGCATCGTCGTGAATGTATCCAGTAATGGATGCATTAAGGGAAGAAACTGTATCGCTATCAAGCTTCACATCAGACTGAGATTTCACCCATGCTTCAAATTGTGGATAGGTGGGCTTAGATTCAGTAATGTAGGAACGAACGGAATCAGCGTTCAAACCCAAGGCATCAATGACCATGGAATCATAACCAGCACCAATCCCGGGGTAACCATCGGCAATTTTTCCGGCAGCTTCCAAAGAAACTTTTTGCCAAAGGCGTGGAAGGTGAAGAACACCTAAAGGACCGACTGTACCGGAACTAATCAGAGGAACTATTTTGGACATATTTTATATATTTACGGGTTTACTATTAAGGATAAGAAAAAAATCGCTTCCCTAAAGGGTTGATATTTCATTCAAATTGGGACAACAGTTTCTGCGCCTTTAATTCCAAAGGTAAAGATTATTTAGCAAGTTTTACTCAACAAAAATTATGAGCACCAAAGAAAAAAGAATTGGCTTTGTCGGCCTCGGTCGTATGGGCGCCAATATGGCCCGCAATTTAAAAGACAAAGGCTATCAAATTAGCACGGTCTATGACATCAACGAAAGTGTGGCATCCTCCCTTGCTGATGAACTTGGTTCACAAGCTGCCTCATCCTTAACTGAGGTAACTGCTCATTCGGATGTCATCCTCACGGTGGTAACCAACGATGCCGCCATGGAGTCGATCTTCTTTAACGATGCAGACAACTTGTTTTCCAATTCCTCCGGGAAATTGTTTATCAATTGTGCCACCCTCTCCCCTGGGCTTCATGTCCGCCTGGAAGCTGCCGCGGCAGAGATCGGGGCTCAAACCCTTGAGGGCTGTATGGCCTCAAGCATCACTCAGGCACGCGAAGGTACTCTGTATTTAATGATTGGTGGACAGGAAGATGTTTTTAATTCCGTGAAAGACTTGCTTGACGATTTGAGCATCAATTTGCGCTTCGTTGGAGAAGCCGGCAAGGCAGCCCAGGTCAAAGCCTTGGTCAATATGGTTATGAATATCAACACCGCGGCACTCGCAGAAGGCCTCGGCATTGCTGATGCTCTCGGACTCGACCTCAATATGATCTGTGAAATCTTCTCCCAAACCGGGGCCAATTCGCGTGTACTTGAAACCGATTCTGAGGATATGATAGGACGGGATCACGAGTGCTACTTCTCCGCCGATCATGCCGCCAAGGATTCAGGAATTGCTATTTCTGTGGCAGAAGCAGCCGGAATTAATGTCCCCTTGGCAAAAGCCACCCTTTCCCAGTATCAAAAAATGGTCGTGGCCGGACTTGGAGAACTTGATAAGTCTGGAGTTGCTGAGCTCACCTTCAAAGGAAGAGGCCCTGGTAATTAAGCCTGACTGGACTCGGGTATTTAAATTACCTCCCCCTAGCCCCACCTGAGCGGTGACCTGGGTTATGGTTTCTGCGGGACCGGTTTGACTGGCCTGAGTTACCCTGAAACCCGCCCCCTCCCCTTCGGTTAAAACCACCGGAGTTTTGCTTGCTTGGGTTATTCGCTTGCACCGGAGCATCAGGCAGTGAAATCCCTTCCGTGGATAGTCTTTCCATTTCCTTCTTGGACAAACGTTCAACTGCTGCCAATGCCGACCGATCTTCCGAAGTTATAAAGTTAATCGCCACCCCAGTCGATTGCGCCCGTCCTGTTCGTCCAATCCGGTGAACATAATCCTCGGCCTGCGGAGGGAAATCGTAATTGATAACATGAGAAATTCCTTCCACATCAATTCCACGAGCTGCAATATCTGTAGCCACAAGTACACGAATCTTACCACTTTTAAAATCACCCAATGCTCGGGCCCGTTGACCTTGTGAACGATTAGAATGGATGGCACCGGTGGTTATCCCCTTGCGGGATAATTGACGGGCAATCCGGTCCGCCCCGTGCTTGGTACGGGAAAAAACCAAGACCATGCTAAGTTCAGCATCTTTTATGATATGCTGAATAAGGTGCATCTTTTGGGGCTTCTCCACTTGGTAGGCGTATTGCGTAACTGTATCTGCTGGATTGGTTCGTCTACCAATCTCTACAACCTTGGGATTTTTTTGGAATTGATGGGTGAGTTTCTCAATTTCTTTAGATAATGTTGCAGAAAAAAGGAGGGTCTGTCGTTCCTTCGGTATTGCCTGTACAATTTTCCGGATATTGGGAAGGAAGCCCATATCGAGCATCCGGTCTGCCTCGTCCAATACCAAATATTCAAGGCCCGAAAAGTCGACACATCCCTGATCCATCAAATCCATTAACCTACCTGGAGTAGCAATGACCAATTCATCACCTCTCCGTAAAGCCTGTTTTTGTGGACCTTCGCCCACACCGCCATAGACCTGAGCTACGCGCAATTTTACATATTTTGAATAGGTGGATACATTCTCTCCTATTTGGACCACCAATTCACGAGTGGGAGAAAGCACAAGAGCCCGAGTGCCTGTTCGTCCCGATTTTTTAGCACGATCGTCTAATTTCTCCAACATCGGCAAGGTAAAAGCAGCAGTCTTGCCTGTACCAGTTTGAGCAATTCCCGTAAGGTCACGACCTTCCAATATAAAAGGAATAGCAGATGCCTGAATGGGCGTGGGATTTTCATACCCGGACTCTTTAATCGCCCGTAATAAATTAGGGCCGAGCCCAAGTGTTTCAAAAGACATCGTCCTACCCTACTCCATTTCGAGTCATTGGCGATGGCATAATAAGTAACCTGCTAAAGAATGCTGAAAATTATAGTAATCCGGTACAAACATCCAAGGCTCATAACAGAAAGATGCCAAGTAACCGTCAAAGATAATTAATTTTCCAAGGTTATGAATTAATCAGGTTGGCGACCTTATCGGTTGGCCTTTAGTTTAAGGATGGTACGGCTTGCTGATATAATTGAGCTTATCGAGGATTGACCCCAATCGACAGCCATACTCATAGTAGATTTCAACCGGGTCTCCCGCATCGGCATTTGCAGATTCAGCATCGTGAAAGACCGCAGCAAGGTGGGGTTCGATCGAAATTCCTCCGTCATATCCATTCGCTTGTAGATCGGTCAAAATTTCGCGTACCTTTCCCTGCCCTTCACCCGGGTATAGATAGACTTCCTTTCCTCCATTATCCGCACTGGGTTCCAAGCAGTCTTTGATGTGCACATAAGCAATATGTTCGCGTACCTTTTGGTAAAATTCCCACGGATCCTGCCAGGGTTGACCCTCTTTGGAACGGTCGCGGTTAAATACCGGATTGGCGGTATCAAAGACCAGTTTCATTCCCGGTATGGCATCGAGTAGTTCATGGGTGTGCTGCCAGCTTAACCCACCATAGTTCATGCAGTTTTCATGCAGGGCAGTGATTCCATGATCGGCAAATTTCTCCACTATGATTTGCAGGCGGCGGATACGCTCATCCACCATCAGGTCTTCACCCTCCACTACCTTGTAGCTCATGATCCGTACCATCTTTGCCTGTAAGGCTTGCATCCGTGGAACGGCCCGATCCACCTCGCCGAGGGTGATAGAAAAATCATCCCGAACATCTTTCCCCCAGTTGGCAATGGCCGAACCGAAGGCATTGACATACACTCCTGCCTTATCCAAGGCTCTGCGGAACTCATCAAACTCAGAGTCCGAGACATCATGAAGGTTTTTACCATTCAAACATCTCGCCTCAATCGCATTCCATCCCAATTTCTGGGTGGTGGAGATTTGAACATTTCCATCCTGCGAGGCCTCGTCAGCAATTCCTGTAAGGTACATAATTTTTTCTTCGTTTTAAATTATTGGGAAAGAATGACTTTTTCTCCGCCCGCCTTGGCAGATTGGTAGACTGCCTCGATCAACTCCACCGCTTTTCTGGCCTCCCGTCCATCCACCTGAGGAGAATCTCCGCAACGCAAGGCTTCGAGTGCATCTTCGAAATTACTTTGGTGCCATTGAAAATCAATTGCCTTGGGATCGGCGGCCCCGGCACCTGTCTGCACTGCACCCACCCCAAACCTCTCCAGTATTTCTTCATCCCTAGGTAAGGACCTTTTTAGGTCCCAAAGATCAAACTTATCATCGCACATCCGAATGGATCCTTTATCTCCGCACACATGGATGGATGCAGGCAGGCCGGTATTGGAGTAGCACGCAGTCGATGCCTGAATCACTCCCCTGGCACTGCTTACAAATTCGACCATCGCCACCGCCACATCCTCGACTTCAATGCCATCATGGGCTTCGAGCCCACAGGATGCCCGCACACTTTTCACTGGGCCGAGCAGATGAAGCATCAAATCAATGGTGTGGATGGACTGGTTCATCAGGGCACCTCCACCGTCCAGGTCCCAGGTTCCACGCCAGGCTCCACTATCGTAATATTCCTGGGAGCGCCACCACTTGATTGCCACATCGACCAAGACTACTTTCCCAAGTCTTCCATTCTCGATCGCTTTCTTAAAAATTTCAGTCGATGGGTTGAACCGTCTCGGAAAAATCCCCGCAAGCATAACTCCTGCCTCCTCACAGATTCGGATCATTTGATCAATCCGATCGGTGGTCACCTCCAATGGCTTTTCACAAATAATATGTTTCCCCGCCTTGGCCGCCGCCTCTACATGGGCAAGATGGGCACCGCTGACCGAGGCCACCGTGACCACATCCATACCCTCATGAGCAAGAAATTGACCGAGATCACTGTAAGCACTGCAACCATGAGCCTGGGCAAAAGCCTGAGCCCGTTCATCTCGCCGTGCATAGGCAGCAACAAGTTCTGCTCCATGCATCGCATTGATTGCTTCAGCATGGAAATGACCAATCACTCCGGCCCCAATAATTCCCACTTTGTAAGGCATGGGTGCGATCATAACAATGTTCCTTTCCTTGTAAGTTGAGCTGCTGGTCTAAGCGGATTCATTTCCCTTACTCCTGCGAAAGTGCCCCCAGATAATCAATGCAATAAACGCACACAGTCCCACCGTACCGATGGGAAAATCACTATTGGGAAGAGTCTTGGTGGTGGCGGTGTGACCAGCGGCGAGTCCTGTAATTAACAAGGATGTACCGAGAAGTAAGTTCCACACCAGGCGCTGCCCACCCCTGGGAAGATCCTCTTTTAATAAACGAGATGAATTCATCATTAAAAAGAATGCCAGGCACGCGATCGGGAAAAGCACATACCCAAATGTGGAAGTAACCACCGCCAAGTAGGCCTTGGATCCACCGTCCCAAAAGACCGGCCAGAACACACCAAACAACCCGGTTAAAATTCCGGCCTTGTGCACCCTCCCTCCATGAGCAACTCCAAGTGCCTCACAAAAAACAAAGCCAGAAATCAGACAAAGTATGGAAATGGTGGACAAAGCCATCGCCAGCACACCCAGCCCAAAAATAAACTGGGAGACTGAGCCCTCGCCACTCAGGGCACTGAGCGAGTTGGCAAAATTCGCCGTACTCCGTGGCACGAGCATGGCCGCCAGGCGCGTCTCCGCCTGCCCCACTTGCAAATCGGAAAGTTCCGGTGCAGCTCCCTTTCTCTTGGAGATCAACTTAGTAAAGTCCTTCGCTCCGGCCGAATCATCCACCACACGAACCTGCCCGTTTTCTTCCACCAGCAAGCCATCGTAGGGCTGGCCATGAAACATATATGCCGAAGCGATGACCACGCAGGATACTGCCAACACGTAGGGAATGACCATACCGGTGGAGAGATCAAAGATAGCCAAGCCACGGTGCTCCCGGCCCCACTTTTTCGAGAGCATCGAGTAGGGTAAAAGAAAGGTCATATTGATCCCCACTGCGGTGGCAGCAGCCCCTACCATCCTCTCACGCTGGGTATCGACAATTTGTGCGGTCCAAAAATCGCGGATGCCCGCATGCTCAATTTCCTTGAGCAGGGGAAGAAACACATCTCCCGGCGTGGTTAAAATACTGAGGTCGGGAATGAAACCACTCAGGGTACCGAGCAGGTTAAAGTCTGCCGAGGAAGTGGAAATTTTCAGCACCACACCCATAAAGCAGAGCACAATACCAGCCACGATGCCCTTGAGTACCCACTCATAGATTTTGATGCCCATTCCCTCATTTCCGTAGCAAAGGGTAATCGCAGTGACCGCGAGAAAAATTAAGCCAGATACCAGAAATTTTGCACCCATTCCTCCATCAGCAAAGGCTTCGGGAAATAGGTTTTGACTGACCGCACCGTATGCAAGGGAGTACTGGGGTAATGCCCATACCAGGTTGGCGAGCAAAGTGGCAATCAACCACCCCCAGGCGAGCACCGGGTTAATTTCCGTGCGCATCGCCTCAAAAGGGGAACGCCCGGTCGAGAGGGTTATATAACTAATCGCACAGAGCATCACCACTCCAAGAATCATCGCAAATAACTGCACCCATAAAATCGAATATCCACCAATCACCCCGAGGAACAATGCACCCGCCAGTGATCCCCCTCCCAAAGTTATGGCACTCTGTAACCATCCTGGGCCAGATAGTCGGGCATAGGTTTTATACTTTTTCAAACCACCTGCTTCGGTGGCACGTACGAGTTCTTCCCGGTCAATCTTCATACCTTATTTCAATTCTTTAATCTTAATATTTCGAAAACGATAGACCTGTCCCTTTTCTCCATGGTGTTGCAACCCGAAATATCCCTTGGAATCAAGATTATCAATAATATCTAAAGTATTGATGCCATTTACCCAGACCTGAAGTTTTTCTCCCACACATTTAATCCGATACCGATTCCAGTCATTTCTTTTTAATGCGTTTCTTTTTTCCTCGGTCCAGGTTTTTGCATTTTGGGGATCATCCACTGGTTTGATCGGCTGTATCCATTTCCGTCTACCCTCGTCGTACAATCCGCCCGACCATCTTCTTTCCGCTCCGTCCACTTCCGCCTGGTAGCCAAACATGTGACCGTTTGGCTTACGCTGAGAGCGAAAGAGAAAACCGGAGTTGGCTATGCCCTCAGGCAATTTCACCTCAGCGATAAACTCGAAGTCGGAATACTGTTTCTTGGTCGAGAGGAAAAACTTCTTATTTCCCACGAGTTCGATCATTCCATTTTTCACCTTGGCTTCTCCCCAAGTATAGGGGTTCTCCCAACCGGTTAGGTCTTTTCCGTTAAACAAATCCACCCATTGCTTTTTTCCCAATGAAAAGGAAGCAAAAGTGATAAGTGCAAGTACAGGTATGCAATTTTTAATTTTCATAAAATCCAAAGTATGAGCGGGCATTATTATAGCAGACATCAGCGACTAGACCGCCGGCGAGTTCAAAATCATGGGGAATCAATCCCTCGTCCATATCC
>JABBBW010000084.1:22625-23277 GCA_018607205.1 Opitutales bacterium
TCCATATCCTTGCCGATTAGGTTGCAAAGGATCCGGCGGAAATATTCGTGACGTGGAAAAGAGAGAAAGGAACGACTGTCGGTGAGCATCCCCACAAATCGGGAGAGTAAACCAAGGCTGGACAAGGCATTGATCTGTGCCTCCATGCCTTCTTTTTGGTCAAGGAACCACCAACCCGATCCAAACTGTACCTTGCCGGGAATTTTCCCGTCCTGAAAATTTCCTGCCAAGGTTGCAAAGAGGTAATTATCCACCGGGTTATGGTTGTAAATTACTGCCTTGGGCATCGCCCCTATCTTTTCGAGTTGATCAAAGTAAGAGCCCAGTTCCCTACCTTGTTTAAAATCTCCAATCGAATCAAACCCCTTATCCGGGCCCAGATTATCATATTTTACAGAGTTTACATTGCGGTAGGCCCCGAGGTGCATCTGCTTGGTCCAACCTTTGGATGCATCCAACTTCCCAAAATGAACCATGAGGAAACTCTTGTATCCATGAATATCATCACTGGACACTACACTTCCTGACAAAACCTGCGAAAATACCCGTTCGGCAAGCGCACGGTCAGGCACTCCCCCATATGCATGTTCCAATCCATGGTCGGACAACCTGCCACCTGCCGCGTGAAAATCCTCATGTCTTTGATCGAGGG
>JABBBW010000143.1:0-2240 GCA_018607205.1 Opitutales bacterium
CAAAAAGGGAGAGGTATGAAAATTTATAGATCATTTTCTTTGTTTGATTAAGATTTATTCTAAAGCTATTGTTTTCGTACTTTTATGAATGGTGTTCCATTTGGGAGTGCAGCATTTGAATTTATGTGACCGTCCACACCTGAAAAATCAGATCTAATCAGGTCATTGCTGCCGATTCCTAAGTGTTTTACTTTATGAAAGTTTACTCCACCAGATACAATATCAGTTGGCGATTCTGAAATGTGTAAGGAACCCAATTGACTTCTAAGCATTACATCAGCAGTTGATGGAAACACTGTATTTTTTAGGTGAATGGTTCTAGATTCCATGTATATGTCGTCCACACGACCAGCAAAAGCTAGATCGTTTGCATCGATTAAATCGTTCGCATAAATGTATACATTGTCAGGGTCTGAAGTAAGCGAGTTTGCCGTTCCTACAGAAAATTTTGCAGTAGAAATATTTATAGTTCCTAAGGAACCAAGGGCTAAGTTTCCACCAGTTTTGATTTCTGTGTTAACTAAATGCATGCTATCTTCACCCGTGTCTCCCGATCCAATCGCAAGGTTTGATCCGGTGTACTCGATATTACTACCATCTATCATGATATCGTCTGCAGCACCAAGTACAAGTGCATGGTCTTCAGCATTATTTTGATTAGTAAATGTAATATCTCCGGCAGATTTAATATCTTTAGCAGCACCTATGATTAAAACTTTACGATCACTTTTTGTCTCTGCTTCTTTTAATCTTGAATAAACATCAACTTCGCTTTCATCAGTATTTGCAGCACCTAAAGTGAATGTAGAAGCTCCAACCAATTGAACTTGATTAAGTTGTACATCAAGGCTTTTTAATGAGGCGTCTTCTTCACTGAAAGTCCTCCCGCCTGTAAGTGTCGAAAGAAATGAGAGGTAATCAGTGGATGAACCAAGGGAAAGGGATCGAGATAATTCGGATTCGTCGGAATAACCGCTGTAGGCACTACCTAAAACCTCAGTTGCTAGATTTTCACCATTTGAGCCGAGTGCACCGTAGGCAGAAAGTAGCCGAATGAAAGCTAAATTGTGGCCACTACTTAAAGTGTTAAGTGTTATAGGAGTCGGAAGTGAAGTAGTCAAGGACTTGTCGGTCAATAGAGTGGTGGCCAAAGTCAAAGCACTCTCAAATTGCTCGGTGCGTTGATAATCAGTTCCGTAAATACCTAATGTAGTGGATAAAGCGTCACTTATAAGTAAATTTGGTAGAGCGTATGTGTCTGCATGTTGCTCCTTTGCAGCCTCTAAAGCCTCTGCTGTAGACTTCCCCTCATGTTGTGGGTCTCTAAGGAATTCACCATAAATTACAGCATCTTCTAATGTGTGGTCTTTTACAAGAAGATCGTGGTGTTCCTGGAACTCTTTAATCGTACCACCTTCTTTCAGTGTTTTCTTGTAGAGCTCATGGAATCCATCAAGTCCACTCCCTGAGTTATGTGATAAACTTTTTATGTCTGAATGTGAAAGTCCAAGTTTATGAATAGCAATATGCAATGTTCTGAGCTTATGGTTTGCTTGAGCTGCTTTGGGGGCACCCTTGCTAGGTGCTGCAACAGACCCGGTTGAAGATGCTGCTGCTTCGTCTTCTTGAGAGTACAATGTGAATTGTAACAAGCAAACTGTCAGGGTGAAGAATATGGGATTTAATTTCATAGTAAGAAAATGTTTTAGAGTAATTTTAAATTGTATCAAGCATATTTATCTTGGTGCCGAGGGCGAGATTTGAACTCGCACATCTTTGCAGATACTAGATTCTGAGTCTAGCGCGTCTACCAATTCCGCCACCCCGGCTAATTAAATTTTAAAGTATATTGAGGGATTTCCTTGGTCGAGATTAAAGAATCTGTGTTTTGGGATTATTTAAGATTTCTTAAAAACTAGAGGTATCGTATGTTTACGATGTCCTGATGGAAGGCGGACGAGGTAGCGGTCCATTTCCGGTTGGTCTTCAGTATCTAATAGTTCAGGAGAATCAAAAATATGACTGATGCGTCGAGGAAAGGATTCCAAAATTCTGGCCCATGGATTGTTTTTCTTTCCAAGTACAATCGATTCCATGGGGTACCGCAGGGTTGAATACCTATCCTGATATGATTTAATTAAAGC
Source organism: Opitutales bacterium (assembly GCA_018607205.1). Classification (GTDB taxonomy): domain Bacteria; phylum Verrucomicrobiota; class Verrucomicrobiia; order Opitutales; family Seribacteraceae; genus Chordibacter; species Chordibacter forsetii. The sequence goes on from JABBBW010000143.1 coordinate 2,145, forward strand.
TGCATTTTTATTGTTTCTTTCAGTAAAAAGCATGGCGTCAGCAAAGTGAGCAGATGCATCAATCCATTCCTGAATATCAGTAGTATGGGATAAGAG
>JABBBW010000143.1:2250-3405 GCA_018607205.1 Opitutales bacterium
TTACAAAATCGAATGATATAATTATCAAAAGTGAATTGATAAAAAAAAGAACTATACCGCTTGAAAAATCGCTCTTTTTTTTTAGCAGGAGACTGATTTCCTCAAACTGGTCTGCCAAATCAAGATTGTTCGATATAAAAAGGAAGCATTCGTTCAGGTTTTCCGATTCAATGGTGGGGAAAATCATCTTCGGTCTATCCGTTGACCATTTCCACATTAAACCATTTTCAGGTTCTATGATTGACTCAGGTGGGAATATGAATCTCGGAGTGGGTGAATCATCTTCGGTTGCATCTCTTAGAATTTGAAAGGCAGTTGCTCCCGGAGTTTCAATAACTAGGTGAATCGTTGTGCTCACTAGGTTATGAAAAGTCGAAAGATTGGCATTGGGCAGTGTGTAGCATCCGATGGTCAATTAAAACCAGGGAGGTCATTGCCTCGACAATAGGTACAGCACGGGGAAGAACGCAGGGGTCATGACGGCCGCGCCCCATCAACTCGGTTTCATTCCCTTGGGAATCGACGGTTTTTTGTTTTTGTAAAACAGTAGCAGTTGGTTTGAAGGCAATACGAAAATATAGCTCTTCTCCATTGCTTATTCCTCCTTGTACTCCTCCGGATCGATTTGAGGAGGTACTAACTTTACCATCTTTCGATTCATAAAGGTCGTTGTGTTCGGAACCTTTTAAATAGGTACCGTCAAATCCGCTGCCAACTTCAAATCCTTTGGTGGCGGGTAGGCTGAGCATAGCTTTCGCTAAATCGGCCTCCAAACGATCAAAGACTGGGGCACCCCAACCCACTGGAAGTCCGGTTACCCGACAAAGGATTGATCCTCCCACAGAATCACCGGCTTTTTTGGCTTCGAGTATGCGGTTTTCCATGAGCTCAGCAGTTTCAGAGTGAGGACATCGGGTAGGGGTTGACTCCACCTGTTCGAGTGTGGGCAATTCCTCGATTGATGGGGCCTGTATATCATGGATTCTTTCAACATAGGCTCGGATATTAATATGATCGTAAGAAAGGATTTTTTTTGCCACGGCTCCGGCCGCCACTCTTGCAATGGTTTCGCGTGCAGATGAGCGACCGCCGCCTTCGTGGTTTCGGTGACCAAACTTGGACTGATAGGTAAAGTCGGCATGAGAGGGACGAAAC
>JABBBW010000196.1 GCA_018607205.1 Opitutales bacterium
GCAGGAATTCTCAGCATGTTTCTAACCCCTCTACTTGTTTATAAAGCTCCTCACTTTACTGCCGGAGAACGAGCACTCGATCCACTTGCTAAACTCCTACGGGCAAGAAGTGCAGAAGAACTCGAGCATCGTACAGTCGGACATAATGATCACATTGTGGTCATTGGATACGGGCTGGCCGGACGTTTACTCACCAACAGTTTAAGCCGCTTAGATATTGAAGCGGTTGCCCTGGAGATGAACTCGGATAACGTTGAGCTTGGTCGCCGGTTGGGTGATCCAGTCTACTATGCTGATGCCACCAGTGAAGAAGCTCTTGGCCATGCCCATGTCGAGACCTGCCGGGCCATCGTCATTATGATTAATGACAACCAGGCAATTGAGCGGGTCATTTCCACAATTGGTCGAATGAAGGTACAAGCACCCGTTTTTGTGCGCACTCAATACATGCGTGGATCGGAACAACTCAGCAAAGTCATACCGGTCAATGTGGTCGCATCTGAAGTGGAAGGAGGGCTGGAAATTCTTTCCCTTGTTCTACGTCAGCTCAAGATTCCGCGAAATTTAATTGTCCGTGAAATTGATCAGGCACGTGAGGAAACAATGCACTCCGACCGCGAGCATTCCTCCTCCCCTCTACCCCTGGCAGCCCATGCGGGGCTCAAGGACTTGAAGGTTGAGAACTTGTTAGTCACTGAAGGCAGTCGGGTGATTGGACAATCTCCCCGGGATCTCGACCTAGCCGAAAAATCGGGTGTTTCCATTCTCGCGATTCGACAGGGAGAATCTTTGATTGTCCATCGTCTTGCCGATTCAACTTTTTGCGCCGGTGATCTTGTGTACTGCATCGGGAACGATCAGGACTTACAAACCATTACACCCTGGTTTGATGCCGATCAGGCAGTTCAGCAAGCAGACGCACATGGATAAAATGAACGGTACAGGAAATAAATTTAAGAACAGTTCACACAGGTAGTTGCTTCAGGCGCAACTTCCAAACGCTCAACAGCGATCGGTTTTCCGCAAAATATACAGGTTCCAAATATTCCGTTCTCTATGCGTTGTAAGGCGGAGAGAACCTCGACTTTTTGCATTTTTTTGCGACGACGTGCCGCAAGAATGAGTTGTTGGTCCTGCATCGCTTCCATTCTCGATAAACGACCAAGGCCTTTATCCGGGGAAACTGCTTCGGCTGATTCTGCCGTCTTAGCCAGGTATTGTTCGATCTCCTCGAGAGATTCCTGCAATTGCTTGCGGAAACATTCGAGGTTTTGCGAATCTCTCATTGTCTGTATCGCAAAGAGCCTACCTGCCTTGGTCAACCCGATAATACCTACCTCCAGAAAAAAATATTCTATAATCCCTCTGAAAAGCTTGAATTTTATGAATCGATCGATCAAATTAGGTAATATGAAAATTGCACTCTCTACTCTCTTTATCGCATTGCTTATGCAGCCCGCTCTTTTTGGAGCAGAAAAATGTGCCCTCATGTTGGATGACGACATCGATCCGGAAGAATACTCTGAGGTCCTGGGCAAGAAGATCGAATTTTGCTGCGGTTCCTGCGTCAAAGCTTTCGACAAGGCTACTGCTTACTACATAAAAGCAGTACCTGCACTTGCCGAAAAGTTTTCCGCATCTGAAAAGAAGGAACTTGGCGTGGACAAAGTTGAATTGCTCGATCAACGTTTTTGCCCCATTTACAATGATCGGATTGTCAATCCCGAATCCAAATCCATTGAGTACAATGGAAAGACCGTCTACTTTTGGTCATCCAGTGCACAGCGCAGATGGAAGAAGGACCCAGAAAAGTATTTCAAAGAAGCAATGGACAAAGGAATACTCCCCCAGTTCAAGTCTTAAGTATTTTTTGTTACTTTATTAAAACCCTGTCGGTCAATACCGGCAGGGTTTTTTTATGACTCCTTGGAAACAAAGGCAAAGAGAACCCCTTTTTGGCATTCCACCCGTACTTCATCGGCAACACATTGATTACTCTGACTGACCATTCCGTCCCAGGAAAAATCTACCCCTTGCAATTCCCATTGCAGACCAGAACTCTCTACACCTTCACATTTTCCCATGGGGAGCAGGCTAAGGGTACTTCCCGACCTACCATTCAGTAAGAAAGATGTGCACGGAGTTATTCTCCTCACATACTCGTGGGCATCATCAAAGACCACTTCCACAGACGGGTTAATCCGGGCAGCGGTCATCAAATTGGAAAGGCAATGATCTGTTCGTTTTCCCAGTCCACCAAGGATGACCAGTTGTTTGGGAACTCCCCTATTCATCATCCAAGAAACCGATTTTTCAAAATCGGTATGTTCCTGGTCAGGTAATTTATGAATCTCTGATCGTGGAAATTTCGTTTGGATGTCCGAAATATCTCCACAGGAATCAAAATCTCCAAGTATTACATCCGGTTCAACATCCGCATGGCGATAAGCCAAGCAACCACCATCCACCGCGATCGAAAGTTCAGCCTCTTCCGACCGCCAGCTCAAAAGCTCGGCCGAAGGGGTATGCCCCGCCAGTGTCATTAAGACGATTGATTCAGACACAGTAAAAAAGGCTTATTGAAAAAAGGACCGTTGTTTCTCACTGATCGGGAGTTTCAACTTTTCCATAACCATGAGCATATCATCCCATACCTTACGCTTACTCGATTTGCTTGGGTTGTGGAGGAGGTAGGATGGGTGATAGGTGACCATCATGGGAATACCTTCGTATTCATGCCAGCTTCCACGCATCTGTCCGAGCCGGCGCTGAGGGTCAGGACCAAGCAATCCATCGGTCGCGGTCTTGCCAAGGGCAACCACGATTTTTGGCTTAATGATTTCCAACTGTGCCTTTAGGTAGGGCAAACAAAAGTTCAATTCATCGGAAGTGGGCGGGCGGTTACCGTAAGCACGTTCATGACGGGGACGAAAATTAACCACATTGCCAAGGTAAACTGATTCCCTCGACAGTCCCATGACAGATATAATTTTATCCAACAATTCACCAGCCGGTCCAACAAAGGGTTCGCCCGCTTCCTCCTCTTCTGGACCCGGGGCTTCCCCACAAAAAAATAAATCTGTATCCAAACTCCCAACTCCAAAAACCACCTTTGCCCCGGGATTAAGTTCGGACTGGCAAACCTCGCAACCCAATACCCGCTCCTTTAGCCAATTCCATCGTTCAGCCTTTGATCCATCGGGCAGTAAAATCTCCGGCGGCTTCGCCAGTGCTGGGTTGACTGATTTTAGAGTTGGTTGAGAAATAGGAGCAGTCTTTTCCTGAAGAGGTGCTTGGGTATCCGGAAGAACCTTAGCCACCGCAGGGGGTTCGGATACCTGATCAAACCTCGGCTGATTAGGCACAATAGGAATGGATGGGGAC
>JABBBW010000176.1 GCA_018607205.1 Opitutales bacterium
GGGTGGTGGCATAATCTCATCGGGATCATCGGAGCGGATGCGGTAGTGAAATTCACTGTCCTCGACTACTCCCGGTACGATGGCCTCGTTTTCCAAAGCATCTTCCCGGATATCCAACCGTAGTTTTGCTTTCCTTCCTTCTTCATCTGGTCCGTGGCAGGCGTAACACTTACTGGCAAGCAGGGGGCGGATGTCCTGGTTAAAATCAACTGAAGCAATGCAGGTTATACAGCAGCCCAAAAAGGCAAAAAACAAGGTAATGGCTTTCACATATAGTATAATGTCGCAAATGATCGGTTTCTTACCACTTAAATCACTAAATAAAGATACAAATTCTTATTCAGGTTACAAATTTACTCTTTTAAAATTTTGCTGTCTTGCTCCTTAAAACTTCAAAGGGCGACCATTCAAGTTCGCCCGCCATTTTTGTTATAAACTTAATTTGTTAGTAATTCTTTGAATTGAATTACTTTTTCATTCCAAAGATTTTCGAGTTTACTTTTTAATTTGGGCATCTTCTTAGAAAGGTCAGTTGATTCGGCTCGGTCTTTACTCAAATCGTACAAGGCCCATGGGTCATTTTTGGCGGCAACAAGTTTGAAATTGCCTTGCCTGATCGCACGGTTACCCGCGTGCATCCACCAAATAGATTCTCTCGGGATGACGCGATCGTCCAAGAAGGACGGAACCAAACTTTTACCCGGGGCCTTTGGAATAGGCGTCCCTTTCCATGATTTTGGTTTTTCTACTCCAGCTAATTCCAGAATGGTAGGTACGATATCGATCACATGCCCGGGGGAATGTCTTAGCTCTCCTTTGGCCTTTATTCCATCTGGCCAATGAGCGATGAGGGGCGTGCTGATCCCTCCTTCGTGCACCCAGGTTTTATGCCGGCGGAAAGGAGTGTTGGAAGCGCTGGAGAATCCAGGTCCTAAGCATAAGTAGGTTTTCTCACTACCCATAGGGGCATCGGGTTCGTGTCCGCCTCCGCGCACCATGATCTCGGCACTGGCCCCGTTATCTGAAGCAAAAAAGATCAGGGTGTTATCGTAGTCTCCCATCTTTTTAAGTTGTTGAATGACCCGCCCGATTTCTTGATCCACCCGGTCGATCATCGCGGCATGGATGGCCATTTTGGTGGCCTGGAAACGCTTCTGCTTATCGGTGAGGGAATCCCATGCAAGAGGGCGGTTTACTTCTCCAGTCCCTAGGCGCTCGATCGCCTTAGGGAAGGCATAGGGTGGGCCGACTTCCGGTTCAAGTGCGGAGAGTGAGGTTTTGTGCAGGCCGATTTTCTTTTGTTTGGCAAATCGTTCTTCTCTTAGTTTATCCCATCCGCTCAGGTAACGATCCTGATATTTGGCAATATCTTCGGGCTTTGCATGCAAGGGGAAGTGAGGAGCAATAAAGGCCAGATAATGGAAGAATGGATTGTTGCTGTGGTTTTGCTGGTGATCCTCCAAGAACTCAATTGCATGATCGGCAGTGGCAGTGGTGGAGTAATAATCCCTCTTCAACGTTGTTGGGTTATACTTTTTGTCATCGAGTAAATTAGCATTGTGGCTAAAAAAGCCGTCTTGATTGGTGACATGCCATGAGCGGTCGAAACCGTTAGTTAGAACCTTGCCGTCAATGTGCCATTTCCCGCTGTGATAATTTCTGTATCCGGGAGGGCGGAGGATTTCGGATAGGAGAGGGGCCCATTTTGGGCGTTGCCCATGTCCACCTCCCTTAATTCCAGGAAGGCTGTCCCGTTTAATTTGTTGAGCGTAATAACCAGTAAGCAGAGATCCGCGAGTGGGCCAGCACCTGCCCGTGTTGTAGAATTGAGTATAGCGTAGACCGTTAGCGGCAAGGTTGTCCAGGTTAGGCGTTTCAATCTCACTGCCATAACAGCCCAGGTCGGAATACCCCATATCGTCGACCAGAATCATCAAGATGTTTGGTGTTTCTTTTCCGAAAACACTAAAAGTGAAAAAGAACAAGGCGGTTTTTAAAATGGTTATTTTTCCCATGGTTAAAATTAAATGGGTAAAGTTAAAAAAAGTTGAGTTCCTGAGGAAATTTTCATTCCCACCTTTTAACTACTTTGCGCTCCTTAACCGGCCACCAATTATCGATTTTAGCGACGAGTTTTGCCACTACATTCGGGTTTTGTTCGGCCAGGTTATTTTCCTCTTTTGGATCTTTCAGTAGATTAAAAAGTTGAGGGCGTTTTTCATCGCGTGGATGGGTAGTTTTGTGTCGATTAACCTCCCCGTCATAGGTTAGCAAAAGTTTCCACTTTCCTTCAATGGTCCATCGGAAGAGGAGTGAGTCTTCAGGGTTTTCGATATCTGCAATATCATGGGCAAAACTTTCACCAAAGATTCTCTTTCGTTCGATCGTCTTCCCTGTCTTTAAATTTTCGAGAAGATTTACCCCAGGCAATCTTTTCGGTGTGCGGGCTCCGGTTGCTGCCAGAACAGTGGGAAAGAGATCGATGGAGGATACCACATCCTTGCGTCTTCCGTTCTTCAGGTTCCCGTTTGGCCAGGAGAGCATAATGGGCGTGCGGATACCTCCCTCGTAGGGGGTTTGTTTGGAGCGGGGTGCGTAGGCTGATTTGTCGGTTCGGTTGATCCAACCATTGTCAGTCACATAGACAATGAGAGTGTCATCTCGCAGGTTTCTTTCTTCCAAAATGTCAATGAGTTGACCACAGGTTTCGTCAAACCAGGTACAATTTGCATAGTACTTGGCAATGGGTAAGGGGAGACCAAGATCTCTGTAAGGCTTGAGCAGGCGCTCCGGTGGGTTGTGTGGCGTGTGAGGAAGAAAGACTCCGTACCATAAGAAGAAGGTTTTTTTTTCTTTCATTGAATAATCCACAAACTCTTCGATGGGTTGCAGGCCTTCCCGTCCGATCCTTAGGCCGTCATCTCCATGGCGTCCACCTGGTTGAGGAAAACCACGGGTCATTCCATGAGAGAATCCGCCGTGTTTGAAATTCCCCTCCCACCATTTTCCGCTTTGATGGCTGAGGTACCCTTTTTTTCCAAGCAGGTCAGGGAGAGTGTCGAAACGATCCAGGTAGGAGATGAGTTGAGCCTTTGCCTGCTTTTGTACCTTCGTGGATTGGTAGCTTTTGGGTGATGGGTCATTCCCTGTAATACCGTGCCTGTGAGCGTACTGCCCATTGACCAGAGTGACGAGCGAAGGTCGGCAGAGAGCGGTGGGAACATACCCCCGTTCGAATAGTACGCTTTCGTTGGCGAGTTTATCCAAGTGAGGAGTTTTAATTTGCGGGTGTCCCATGAAACCGTAATCAGTCCAGGCCTGATCATCCGAAAGAATGTAGAGAA
>JABBBW010000200.1 GCA_018607205.1 Opitutales bacterium
AAAACTTCTGATCGGCACAGAAGTCCCGGTCCATCTCTTTGCCATGTTCCGGATGAGTCTTCAATTCCAAGGCACCGTACTCAGGAAGAATCGGAAGAACCTCGGGCAATTGTTCCCATTTCAAGCCCTCGTATTGCTCGCGGTATTTTGGATGACCCGTCAGAAAATGGTAGTAGGCATAGTTGAGATCGGCAAGGACCCCATCCACATCCCAGAAAATATTTTTGATTTTGGATGAATCCACTTATTTACCTGCAATCTTCCAAAGATCTATCTTTACATCATTTTTTTGAGAAGCACCGGGAGTGCTCCTGCCATTGGCCACCTGTTCCTCCAGTAAGGCCAGTAGCTCCTTCACTTTCTTTGGATAGTTCCTTGCAAGGTTGGTACTTTCGCCCAGATCCTCTTTCAAATTATAGAGCTGCTCTTGATTGGCACCTAAACTCTTAAGCAGTAATTTCCATTGTCCCTGCCGAATAGAAAACCTGCCAGCTATATCATGATGTACGATAACCTTTCGGGGGTTTTGAATTGGCTCTTCAAAGAGAGCGGGAAGAAAACTTTCACTATCCTCTCCCATATCATCCGGTAATTCCACCGCCAGCAAATCGGCCATCGTTGCCAGAAAATCACCGAGACAGACCAGTTGATCTGTTTCGCTACCAGGCTTTACTTTAGCCGGCCAACTGAGTACGAATGGCACGCGATGCCCTCCATCCCAAAGACTGCCCTTTCGCCCTCGCAAAGGCCCACTGCAACGGTGGCTCGGTGCATTCTTTTCCACCTGCCTGGAAAAACCAGCCGATCCATTATCAGAAGAGAAGACCACAATGGTATTTCCCCGGATACCGTTTCGATCGAGAGCATCGAGCACCACCCCCACAGAGTGATCCGTCTGGGAAACAAAGTCTGCATAATCCCCAAGCTTGGTGGATCCCTTAAACTTCTTGCTTGGAACCACCGGAGAATGAGGGGAACTCAAGGGCATGAAGATAAAGAAGGGCTTACCGTTTTTTGCATCCTTGGCCTTGGCATCTATGTATTCCGATACTTCTTGATTTAATTTCGGAAGCATCTCCACCATAGGGTCCTCCCGGATAATTTTATCTCCCCGGATGACACTGCTCATACTGCGGGCATGATGAAAGCCGTAATATTGATCAAACCCCCGGGTGATCGGGCCATCCAAGACTTTGGATCCAACGGGGTATTGAGAAAGCAAATAAGAGTCATCGGTATCCTTGGCTTTGCCCTTCTTCTTGGGGCGCTTCTCTGCTCCTTCTGCGAGAACAAACTGAAAGCCAAGGTGCCACTTGCCAAAGATAGCCGTTTGGTAACCCTGCTCTTGAAACAGGTGACCGATGGTTTTTCTATCCTTAGCGATAAGTGGAGGTTCTCCGTCCCCAATGACAAATTTCTGCAACCTCGTCCGCCAGTTGTAACGACCTGTCAAAAAATTGTAACGGGTAGGTGAGCACACGGATGAACTGGTATGGGCATCAGTAAAAATCATTCCCTCTTCTGCCAACCGGTTAACAGAGGGAGTGGGTATTTGGGCATGCCCAGGATCCAGTGCCTCGATCTCTCCATATCCAAGATCATCAGCAAGAATGAAAATAATATTGGGTTTTGGTTCATTAGCCCGAAGCCAAGAGATGCACAAGCCAAGGAATGTAGCCCAAAAGATGAAGTTCTGTATACACTTAGTCATTGGCTCTTGTTAGTCGCCTCAATGCCAAGTGTCGAACCATCAGTCTGATTCATGGTTTAGCTTTCCCACTGCCTGTAGATAAAATTTTCTCCAACGGTATGAAATGGAGTACAGAGATCAATGATACAAGACCTGCTTCTCTGATTCGAGGCGTTGGCGGAATTTTTTCATATCAATGTCCTGCACGGGAACACCCGCGTCCATGGCCAGGCTGGCGGCAATGCCCGCACTCTGGCCCATGATCATAAACACAGGCTCCATCCGAATGGAGCCATAGGCAACATGCGATGCGGACAAGCAGAGTGGAACGAGCAGGTTGGTGCATTCTTCTTTCTTGGGCACAATGGAGCGGTAGGCGATTGGATAAGGCTTGGGGCATTTGTAACCCGTATTACCTTCGTTGCGAACCGTCATGATTCCCTTTTCCTTAACGACTACGCGCTGGCAGGAGTGTGAGTCCATTGGGTATGAGGCCAAACCTATGGAATCATCCACGTTTCGTATGGATTCACAATTTGCCTGGGTCATGACATAGTCGGAAAGCATGCGGCGGCCCTCACGCACATATAGCTGATGCGGCCAATGACCCGTCTTCTTGAATTCTTTTGGGTCCAAACCGAAACGGTTCACCCTTTCCTTAAGCTTTTCGGGAACCTGTGGATCATTGGCCAAGAAATAAAGAAGTCCCAATTGATAGGAGACATGGTCCTGAAAGATATCTTCCCTTAGCTCATAAAGATTGAGAAGGGAAACGGGCAGACCACGGCGGGGAGGTGGAAGCTGGGCAAAGGAAACCGGCTCATAGGTGCCGTCGGGCCAACGGTGATTCCCACCGATATAATCGCTGGAGAAACTCCCGGCATTGTTTGAATCGCCATTGCGCATCTGCACAGGACCATCCGTCATGGGAGTCACCGTGTAATGCAAAGTCCAGCGGAGCCCGGAATCAAAATTTAGGAACCGCCCCAGTAAGGCGTAGCGATGGGGGTCATACCCAATCGGTTTAGGGAAAGAGATTTTACCTGGTCTGTTGGAGAGGTGCATTCGGAAGTTGTAGGCCTGAACGCGAAAATCGCCTTCACCTGGCTTGCCTGCCGGATCGGACGATATTTCAGGAAGCAGGCCCGAACTCGGATCACCCGGCACCACATAGGGGCTGATCGGCAACCGACAAAACTGGTAAACATCCCTATAGGAAAGCGTTTGCCATTGCCCGCCAACGGATTCGCCGTAGGTGGCGGAAGGCTCCCTGCCCACATAGTAGGAAACTCCAGCGGCCGCAAAGAGATCACCCTCGTAGGTGGCATCGACAAAGACCTTTGCCTGGACCGTCTCTCCGGTATCCATCGTGGCAGAAACAATTCGCGAACCCTCCTTCTCCACCGATACCAAACAGCGTCGAAAAAACACTTCCACCCCGACTTCCTCGAGCATGGTAAGATAAAGTTTTTCCGCCGCAGATGGAGAAAAGTCCCTGATTCGACCGACTTGGTTATAAAACTTCTTCGCCAAACCACCAATGGATTTTTTCGTTCCCACATCGGTTGAAGTGAGGCCACCGGAAGTCAGACCACCCACA
>JABBBW010000009.1 GCA_018607205.1 Opitutales bacterium
CTTCGAAGTTCCGTGCTGGTGATGACGATGATAACGACACTGACAAGGATACCATTACAATTTTGGCATCTGGTACATGGAAGAAATATTGGTATAAATCTGGAGTGAATTCTGGAATAACCACTACAATGGAAGCGAGTGGCAAAGCTGGATCGGGTGGTAGCAGTGCAATGACAACAAGCGACCTGTTTATCGGTTCTGGTTCCATTTCTGCTATACAAAGTTCTTCCAATGCCGCAGGTACTTCTATTGTAACAAATTACAATGATGGAAATTACACTAAATTAACTTTAACTGGCACGGCTCCTGGTACTGGGTTTACGATTACTCTAAGTGATATTCAAGGATACATGCTAAGCGATGATGGAGCCAATGAGTTAAATGCCACAACTCTGGAAACAGTCGATACAAACGGTTCTGGATCTATCGTTTACTCCAATATTTCGGGTAATTTTGAAATTGTTGGAAGTGGATCGGGTTTTGTGGTTATCGAAAAGCAACGAGATGTTAATTTTAAATCAGACGAAGGATCGCCTGCTTGGAGTATTGGCAATGTTGGAGCTGGTTATAGCAATAGTAGTTCCACCGCGACTTGGTATGCTGTTGGTGGGGGAGGAACTGGAGCAAAGGGTACAGTAACAACAAATGAATTTGGGCAGTATTCAAGCTTTAACCTAACTGCAGGAGGTTCTGGCTACAGTTCTGCACCTCAAATTATCATATCTGGAGGAGGTTGGAGATTCCAAGATGATTCACCACAAGATAATTTAACTGTAGGGTCATCGGACGGACTCATTATTTATCGTGGTGCGACTGGAGGAGTTAAAACTTTTATACAGGCGAACAACCCAACTGCGGAATAGTTTCCAATACGCTTTAATCAGGCTACCTAAATCGGGTTAATTTGAACCGAACATATTGAGGTAGTTAACTTGCGTAAGATAAAACACCCTTGGTGTAAGGTTTCACCACAATGATATAAGCTTATCATGCGATGAATATCTTGTACGAAGTTCACAAGGAGTGCCTGAAACCTTTATAAGCCTACAGTCGTACGCACAATAAGATGGCTTGATGATTGATGCGTTCGAGCTACTTAACTCTTTCTCTAGTTTTAATTTAGGTAAAAAAAAAGGTCTAATATACTACTTTCCTAGAGTGCATAAATTCCTGTAAGGATGTCGCACCTATAATTTACTGATGCAAATCAGTGATTTATTATAGCTTTAAAAAAGCTAACCTTTACCGACTCGTCCAAGTAGAGTTCGAGTAGTCATAGATTACCAGTCTTGTAACGTCAGACTGTTCCAAGCTTACCCAATACCAAGTTTGGCTAGAAGATGAATGCAGGGCTGGGTAATGATCTTTAGTTGTCCAAAACCAGTCTTCCATTTTCTGTATCCATACCCAAATGGATTGATCTCCTTTCTTCTTCATGAATATCCATCCAAGGTCTTCATGGAATAACCAATCTTCCTCGCCGACTTTCCAAAAATATCCAAACCAAGGATTCCCCCACCAACCATTAGACAAAGATTCTGAACCCTCAAATAGACCAACGCTTTGAAAATGAGCGATTACAGAGGTATCTTGGGATATGTTGACTTTGGTCGTAGCATTATAGACTCCTTCGAATTCGCCACCTTCCCAATGTGAGAATTGAAAACCTTCTTTTGGAAATGCCTTGATGGTTCTCCATCCCCGGAAAAAACCGGAACCACTCGCAGTTCCAGAACTTGTATTATCAGAATAAACATTTAGAAGATAAAGGTTATTGGAGTTGTCATCGGTCGTAGTAGCATTTGGGTCTAGAATGAATTCAGCGGTGAGTGACTTGTCGCTATCGAGAGATACAGAGGTCGTTGACGAATTGGCATCTCGAACAATTCCTTCAGCAATAGAACCATTGGAACTCCAATGGGAAAAAAGGTAACCGTCTTTAGCCATGGCTAGGATGGCATGATTTGGATCATATTCAAAGCTTCCTCCACCGTATAGATAAGAGGAAGCACCTACAGGATCTGAGCTAAGGCTTAAATTAACTAATCCTTCAGGTGCAAAATAGGCAGTCAGTTTGACATCATTACCAATGGTAATCGATTGTACTGGTTGGCTAGGCGATGATAAGATTACTCCAGTGGCTTCCCATTTTACGAAGCGATATCCATCTACAGCCGTGGCTGAGATTTCTATTTCATCTCCATAGGATAAATCCTCTTTGGTAAATTTTTCGGAAATAAAGTTATCTCCCCACATCGCATTTCCTCCGACCGATGGACTAGTTACCAATTCGGCTTGATATTCTCTTCTTTTTACCAATGCAGTTAGGTTTAGATTCGCGAGCATTTCGTGGGAATATACATTTTCTGAAGAGAGGAACTCGCCATTATCCTCGTTCTTCCAACGAAAGAGTTTGTATCCATTACTTAAAGAAATTCCAAATTCTGCAATATCTTCGTCATAGAATTTCTTGCCGCCGAGGATTCGGCCACCAAAAGCCCCATCCACAGGTTCTTGGAACTCGTCCACTACAATTACTGAGTGGGTAACATTCCATTCCATCGGTTCAAATTTAGCAGTCAATTTAGCATTTCCGGTAAGATTAAAGCTAAATGGATTGTCAGCATAAGAAGATTGGCTTGTTTTTGTGGCATTGGCTTCAATCGTCCATGAGTGGAAGACTTTCCCTGGTCTCGGATTTGCTTGAACGGTAATCAGGTCGCCAAAATGATAAGATTCCTGACTGGTTATGATTTTGGTTGTACCATGGGCTACAGGAGATGCAGAAAGGTCAATGGAATAGTCATTCTGTTCAAATCTAGCTGAGATAATAGAGTCTCCCCTTATTGTTAGGGTGGTATTTGGATTTTCTTTATCGGCAATATTTTCGCTTGCCACCCCGGTCCATTCAACAAAGTACCAGTGTTCATCGGCAATTGCCTGAAGATCTATTGTATCTTCCCAGTAGTGGGGAGATTGACCAGAATAAGAAACGGATCCATTGCCATCAGGATTCAGGGCAATCTCATAATGTTTTTTACGGAGAACAGCCTGGAACTGACGGTTTTCAGTAATTGAAACTGAAAAACCTTTCTGAGTTGTGACAACAGTACCGGTAGTTAGATCAACCCAGTAGAGAAAGGTATATCCCGTGAGATTGATAAATTCCAAATTGACATGATCCCCATGGTAAATAACGGCGGGTTTTTCGATAATTCCTCCTGAATCACCTTGAATGGGCAGATTATTTTGATCAAGTACCAGTGCTTGGGTATCCACATCCAGAAC
>JABBBW010000075.1 GCA_018607205.1 Opitutales bacterium
GCCAAAAGATAGGTCATGCTTTCCGGGTAGAGCTCCTGTAAGGCCAAATTTCCACGAATATACGGAATAGCTTTTGTTAAACCTACGTACTCCACGTTCTTCGTTTGGTTGGCCCAATTCCGTCATGGAAATTCCGTCTCCAATTTTTAAAGGAACTTGATCGATTCGCGTAACCGGTAATTTATCCCACAAAAAGAGACTAACAGTTGCCTCTACGGTTTCTCCTTTAAACAGAAATGGACGGGGGCATTGAAATTCAAGAAAAGCAGCCTGTTTTAAGTTATTCTCCTGGTTGCGACGCTCGGCTTGGCGAATTTTATCCGCTTGGGTTGGAGGAACCACTGAAAGCTTGGCAGCAGGAGCTTGGTAGGGTTTGCCCTCTATATTAAGCTGTAAGGCAGGTACAATAAAAGTGCCTTCCCTCTGAGGTGTTACGGTAAAGCTTAACTCGAACCGAACCGATGGAACACCATTTATAAACGAAGCTGATCGAAAAGTTTGCGGTGGGTTGGAGAACCTTAATCCATCTATTTGGGGAAGACCACCTGCTGGTCCTTGCTGACTCCCATGAACCACAATTTTATAGGTTGAGGTGTTTGCCAGAGTTATATTTGGCGGATCAAAAGAGGTTTCTATGCGAACAGCCTCGGCCGAGGATAGGGCAGGGGTCACTAAAATAATAAGCCATAAAATGAGGGGGCAGAATCGATTCATTGAATTAATAGTCTCTGCCAGCTTGAACAGGATTAGAATTTGGGATGTCGTTTTCCAACGGTTCACTTTTTGATTCAGTTTCTTGTAAAAGTCTTTCGTAGAGGGCATTCACTTCTTCAGTTGAGGGAGTTTTTGCCTCTTTGTTTTCTCCATCTTCCTCGATTCTTTTAGGATTGGGATTGTTTTGAGGACTGCTTTCGGATGAGCTATTTCCTTCAGATCTGTCTTGAATTCCAAAAAACATAGGCTTGGAGGATTGCTCGAAATCTACCCAAGTTAAATAAGCTTTATGCTCTTCAATTGGGTAAGTTACATTTGTATCAGGGTTATCTGGTTTTATGCACAAAGAATATTGTCCGGGTGGGACAATTTGAGAAAACTTGCCATCATCGGATGGTTTAAAGGATGTTTCATTATCGTCTAGTTGAAAATTGCCATTTTTATCGATGAACAGTGTGGCTGCTGTGCTTCCGGATTCGTCATCATCAACTTTGCCGTCTATGTTCGAGTCATTCCAAACTATTCCATTGAGCGAAGGTGCGGCTCGCCAGGGCATGGGGATAAAAAGACTGCCTGGCTTATCAATTTCTACCAAATGATTTCTGGTTCCAGAGGCTTCGAATGGAGGAGGGGGGGGAGGAAAAAGAGGTAAGAGAATTGTGGATGAACTTTCATTTTGATCTGTTAGAATGGACGCGAGCTTTAGCGAGGTTGGATAAATTCCGGAAATCCATTCAAATGCGAACTGGCCTATTTCATTCCCAGAAATTGCAGGTTCCAAGGATTCGTTGTGGTCACCATCATCATTTTTATCCCAAAAAATTCTAGCTTTAAGGAGAGGTTCGTTTTCTTCCCGTTTTCCATTTCCGTTGATATCTCGCCAAACCAATCCTTGAATCTTGCTCACTAAAGATTCGATTCTGTTCTGAATTTGATCATTTAAAGAATCCAGGTTTTTTTCGGCTAACGGGTTGGCGTCAATCTGCGAGGCTGCCGAATAAAACTCTCTCGCTTTTTCCCAAGACTTTCTAGCTTCGTTTACATTTTGCTGGTCCAAAAATGAATTTGCTTTGGCGTAGAATAAATTGCCCAACGCGTTGATTGCTTTTGACTGAATTTCTGGATCATCCGTCGATTGCTCAATGGTTGCCTGAAGAAATTCTTCGGCTTTGGGGAATGAGCCAGCTTGTAAATAAGAGAGGCCAGCATTTAAACGAAGTACTTTGAGGGAATCATCACTATCTTTGAGTGAATCAATTTCATTGGAGTAAAGCCTGGCTGCTTCAAGGTGATTCCCTTTCAATGTTGCCTCTTCCGCCCTCCTAGTGTTGTCGGGTTGTGAGCACCCAAACATTAAGAATATAGCGACCGGAAAACATTTCGTCGCAGACTTAAGTATATTTTTCTTGGATGAAGGCGAAAGGTTTTCGATCACTAAAAAAAGTATGCCAAGAATCACGAATATTTGATAGCGGTTAATAGGTAAAGTTGTGGATAATTGTTCACGTAATTTTTTCTGACCAAAAGCCTGTAGCTCAGAGAATACATGAGTGAGGCCTTCACCAGTAGGGCCGATTGGAAGGTATTGTCCACCAGTAGTTCGGGCAATGTCAATTAGGGCATTTGCGTCTAATTTTGTAAGAATTTCAGTCCCTGCTCTGTCTTTCAAAAAATTCTGTGGTGATTGGTTAAGGGGGTCGGTTGGAATTCGGGCCCCTTGATCTGATCCAATGCCTATGGTGAAAATCCGAATGCCTTTTTTCGCGGCCTCTTTTGCTTGCATCAATCCTTGGCCTTCTAGGTCTTCACCATCAGAAATAAGCACGAGAAACTTATCAGTGTCGTCTTTGGAGAAAGATCTTTCAGCTTCTTGTATGGGCCGTGCTAAATTCGTCCCAGGCCTTGGTATGAGTCCCACTTTTAATTCATCTAATGTTTTTACAAATGCCTGATGGTCAAGAGTCAGTGGGCATTGTAAAAATGCAGAGCCTGAAAATGCAATCAGTCCAAGTCGGTCACCTTTTACTTTCTCGAGCAGATTAGATAGAGTCAGTTTTACCCGCTCTAAACGATTGGGTCTAACATCTCGGGCAAGCATACTTTTAGACAAGTCAACGGCTATGAGTAGATCAATCCCTCGGGGAGACACCGTACGTTTAGAAAATCCCCATTGAGGGCCTGCCAGCGATAATAAGAGGAAGATCATACCAGCAAAAAAGAATGCGATCTTTATTCCTTCTCTCTTTCTTGAAAAATGGGGAATAACGGCCGAAAGGAGTTTTGATGCGATTAGCTGTGACAATCTCTCGCGGGCAACCTTGCGACTGTTTAAGTATACCAAAATAAGAACTCCCAGAATTAAAGGAATCACAAGTAGAAGATCTGGTTGTGCAAAGAAATTCATGGGATTCGAAGGTACCGAGTCCGGGAAAGGATGAATTCAATAAATAGAAAAAGAATGGATGCTCCTAAGGGCCAAAAGTATAAATCTTCAAAAAGTGCATTCACACCCATTTCGACATCAGATTTCTCCAAGCGGTCAATTTCATTGTAGATAGATTCCAGCGC
>JABBBW010000202.1 GCA_018607205.1 Opitutales bacterium
CCTCCCCGTTGCCCGACTCAACGCCTGATTGGTTCCCTAACTCTCCACCGTAATGAGCTCTTTGAACTTGCCCGAAAATGGTCACCTACAGATAACTTCTCTTTGCTCACAGATGCCGAGATCGTATTACTCAAAGAAATACACCGCGAGCAACCGTGAATCTGCCCACTTCTCTCCCACTTCCTACAAAGCTTAACTCAGTCGGTTGGTGGGTGGCAATTGCCACTCTTTTACTCGCCTGGTTTTCCCTACTTTCCCGAATTAGTATGTGGTGGAACGATGCGAGTTACTACACCCATGGCTGGGCCGTTCCCCTACTCGCTCTCGTTCTCATTGCCCGACGCTCAACAGACTGGGCCATCGTCAAACCATCATCGATTACTCCCTGGCAACTTATCTCCCTTGGATTATTGCTACTTCTTCCTTGTCGAATGATTGCCGAACCCGACCCATTCTGGAGAGTTCCTTTGTGGACGGAGACCCTTTCCCTTTGCTTGGTAACAGGACTGTTTTTGATTCATTCAAAAGTAAGGATTGCCTGGCAAGCCTGGGCGTGGACCAGTTTATATTTTCTTACCTGTTTACCCTGGCCTGCTGCGATTGAAAGCAATGCGGTTCATAGCCTCACCCAATGGGTGGCACTCCTTACTTCAGAGACTTTATTGCTTTGCGGTTACCCCGCCGAACTACTCGGCAATGCAATTATGGTAGACCGCAAAACAGTCTCCATTAACCAGGCATGTAGTGGTATAAGATCTCTGCAAAACTTAATCTCTCTGGCCGTCTTTCTTTCTGTATATTTTCGGTTCGACTGGGGAAGGTTCTTCTTCCTTTTAACTATGGCTGGTCTTTGCACCCTAGTGTTCAACTTTTGTCGAGCCCTTTGCCTTTCCTATGTTTTCCTGTCCCAAGGAATTGAGGTTCAGGAAGAATGGCACGATTCGATTGGGAATTTTTTTGCAACTCTGTCTATGGTTGCTTTGGCTGCCTGGGCATGGTTAGTCAGGCCTCGTGACAACGAACTTTCTTTGAAGCCTGATTGCCCCAATCCAGAGGTTAAAGGGGAACCAAGTAAAGCAAGCATCCCATGGTCATATGCCTGTGCCTTTGGCTTACCCCAGCTTTTTTCATTCACCTGGTTTTCCCTATTAAGCCCCCAGGTACCAGGCTTCACCTGGCAGGCTGATTTAGGTAAAGAAGCTCAACCCCTCGAGCAAGGCATTGAAGATGTTCTTCAATTTGACTACGGAGAAAAATTCAGGTTGGTACAAGGGACCAATCAATGGGTCGAGGTTATTCATTTTGGATACAATGAAGATTCCGCCGCAGCCAGCTTGTGCAGCCGTAACCACCCGCCCGATTATTGCATGGGGTATACCGGGGTGGAATTAGTAGATTCCAATTCTTTATTTCCCTATTCCCTTGGAGGAGAAATTCTCAAATTTCGCCACTATGCCACTCCCGCAACAAGATTGAATGGAGTTTCCAGGCTCGATGTCTTCTGGGGGTCTTTTACCCTGGATTCACGAACCGATTCCTATGATTTTTTACCATCTTCGCTATGGGAAAAAGCAACTTGGTTTCTTTCGGGAAAATTGTCTTACCAAAGAAAAGTTTTACTCGTTACCATACACGGTTCTAAAAACCGTAAGGATGCAGAAAACAAACTGAAAGAAACCCTCGGCACAATCCTCTGCTCTACTGAATAATCGATTCGCTAGTCTGATTTGATTAATTCGTATTTTCCAAGCAGGGCCCATTCCTCCGGCAACATTCTTTGCTCCTGCAAACCTCCGGCAATTTTTTGAGCATCTTCGATATTTCCAACTGCTTTTAAAATTGCTGCGAGTAAGGCACGCTCCCCATGAATTAAAGGCGTGGGACCCCGTTGATTCATAACCGCCAACGCTTCTGCTGGTTGATTAGTCAATAACTTGGCCAAAGCCACCGTGGAAAGGAATGAAGGATTACCCGGAAAGACCTGCACGATTCGCAATGCCTCTTTTTCGAGGGCCTCAGGGTCTTTCCCAATAAGTAATGACAGGTAGCAATGATTATTGGCATTTCCAAATTTATCAGGATGTCTGCGTTTGAGCTCGCCGGTAATTTTTTGTGCTTCTTTGGTATTTCTGGAACTTAATGAGATTTGTAAAAATTGATTAGCTTGGGATAAATTAAAGGTTGCGGGGTCCAGCAACCAGGCTGCCTGAAATGCCTGGAGCGAAACATCCCCATCCCCTTGCAGTAAGGCCAAACGGGCCACATCAAGCAGACTGCTTGCAGTGTTCAATTCTTTAGCTTCCTTGAAAAACTGAGCCAAAGCACCCGGCTCACCCTGGGATATACTCAGGTAAGTCTGTGCGAGCAAAAGCCTGGGTTCAGATAAGTGGCTTGCCTGCCCAAGTAACTGATCCGCCTGCTCTGTTTGATTGCTTTCCAATAGGGCCTGAAAACGGGCAAAAAAAGCGGGGTCATCCCCAAGGGCATTTTGCGAGGATACCACCTGCAGAACGAGATCCGGCCGTCCAATTTGCCCGAGCCAAGAACCAAACTCTCCGACTGAGACCAAGTCTTTTGCCAGTTCTTGGGTCTCTTGAAGAAAAGCCTCGATCTGATTCGATTCCTGAAAGGACAAAAGAATACCAGAAGCAGTTAAAAAATCTGTAGGTTGAACTAAGATATGAGTGCGTAATTCTTTGGAAGCACGCACTACATCCCGCTGGGTCAAACCGCGCACGGGAGAAGAATAGGTCAGCACCCGTAGGGATTTGTAGGCCCAACGATCTTCACTCTTTGCCAAATCAAATAATTTTAGTTTTGCCGGAATACGTGCTTCCACTGAACCTGCACTCATTCTTGCTCGGTTGTATTCATAGCTCGCCCGTCGGTTCGCCGGGTTTTCTTCCGCTACTTTTTGCAACTTGGTCAAAGCCTCGGCAATTCTGCCTTCATGGTACTCCACGACCGCACTCAACACCTGCCAATCCACAGACGGGTCATTCAGTTTTTCCGATAATTTGGGCAGATAAAGATCAATTGATTTTTCCGGCGAATCCAGGATCAATTCTGCAAGTAGAAGGAGTTCGTTATTGGTTATTTCTGAACTACCTAGTAATTCATCTAGGGAATCGATCGTGCCCGACGGTTCGGAAACAGATTTATTTAAAAGCTCTTGGTACCTCTCTTCGGTAGCACCAACCTTTTCTGCAGTCGATTGGAGATAGAAATATCCCCAAAGCCCCACACAAC
>JABBBW010000035.1:0-2066 GCA_018607205.1 Opitutales bacterium
CATTGGGATTGATCACCATTTGCCCGTAGTTATTAATTACGTTGCGAAATCGGTCCTGCCACTGGATGGAACTGGCTTCTTCATAATGGAGTTGGGCGGCGACTTGGAGGGATATATCCTGTTTAGTGCTGAGGATATTGGGGTCAAGTAGGTTGATTTCTAAACTGGGCAGATCGGCGAGGTTTTTTTCGGTTCCTTGGTAATGAGATTCTGCCCAATAGGCACCTCCTCCAAGCAGGGCGATCGACAGCAAGCTAAAGATGGGGTTGGGCGCACTTCTCAGGTTGAGCCAGCGGTTGGGCTCGTTCGATAGGGTGGTTAAGAAAAGGCCACCTTTGGCCATGCGTGCAAGGAGGAGTATAGCTATAAAGATGAGCCCGGTTTCAATCCATCCGGCAAGGTCGTGTACGGAGGGGGCAGACCAACCAGCGAGTGAAAAGAGGGGGTCATCTAGGTAGTGCCCTTTTCCTTTTACCTTTAGGAAGGAGAGCGAGAAGGCACGTCCGAGATTGAAAGCAAGGGCAACCAAAGTACCAGCAAGGGCAAGAACAATACGATTAATCCAACTGAATCCATAATAGGCACCTAGGAAAAGGGTGACGACAAGGGAGGCTTGTAGTCCGTTAATCCCGCTGCACGCCTGGTCGACCCCAATTTTACCAAACACGCCAACATCAATTACTGTACCTTCGAGACGGGCCTCATGTTCCATAAGGAGTAAAATGTCCACAATGATGGAAGATACTTTTTCCTGAAGCCATTGGGTGAGTTCGAGGTCGCGCTTGAGGGGCCAGGGAATGGCAACGAGAAAAAAGAGTAGTGGAAAGAGTAAATGTTTGATCCGTCGCCAGCCGCCATCATCGTACCAATGTACAAGTGATAGAACGAAAACGAAAGCGAAGAGGACAAAGTTGATCAGGCGCCAATCGGAATTGGCTCCGCGAATCAGCCACACGGGTACAAAGGCGATCAGGATAGGAATACCTAGAATTAACCAGATTTTACCTTGGAGTGCGGAGCGATGTTGGGGTGATTCAACTTCCTCATCTTTCGGATAAATCTTGAGTAATAGAAAAAGGCAGAGCAGGGGTACGAGATATCCATGGGCATACTGCTCGTTGGTCTCCCAGGTAAAAGAGAGTTGGAAAAGAAGAAGGCACCAGGGAAGAAGCAGTGCGATGCCACCGAGCCAGATTTTCCATTTAGGAGGGACCTGTGAAGCAGTAGGAATTGTGGGAGGTGCTGGGCTGTTAAGTTCGGTGCTCACGAAGGGTTTAGAATTGATCGGGGAAGAGGGCTTGAAGGCTTTCTTTTTCCGCCCGATCCATTTGGGCAAAGTTTATTCCTTTTCCCAAAACCATGGATTTTTCGGAATCTTTATTTAAGCGATAAATTTGAGAGGCGAGAAAGGACCAGGCACCCCGGGAGTTTGACCATTGGCGCCAGTCTTCTGGTTTGCCTAGAGCAACGAGGGATTTGTCGGGTGCATCATTACGTAAATGTCCAAGGGCAAGAGTTATACGGGCCTGGGGGAGGTTGGTACGTTCAGACATGGACTTAGCCTCATCGATTAATTCGTTGAGGACATTTGAAGGGGAGGGAAGTTGGGGGTTGAGCAGTTTTAAGTAGAGGTTCGAAATATTTAGGACTGGGTCTTCTGGACTGATTTCAGCTAATTTTTCAAGCCAAGATTGAAGCTCCATAAGCTCGGCGGAACCGGCACGATGCTCAAGCAGTTTAGTTAAAGCGAATCGTGCGTGGATCGATTGTTTTGTCAATTTTTCCAAAACATGACAGAGGCCGCGGATATCCTTGGAGGCTTCGAGGTAGAGACAAACGCCCCGAACTTCGCGGGGATCATCACCTAGGAGGGGAATCAGGCGGTCAAGCACGGCAATCGAATCTTCATACTTTCTTTGCATGGCATAGGCCCGTGCTTCAACCACCATTCTCCAAAGGGTTGGGATTAGGGGAGCGTTGGCAACTTCGGTATGGATGCGTTCTAAATCGCCCACTTGTGCCAAGGCATTCATTCTTAATTTGAAGAGGTCTTCTTCGACCCGTGC
>JABBBW010000035.1:2076-3202 GCA_018607205.1 Opitutales bacterium
GATATTCAATTAGCTTGGGGAATTCGCCTAACCGAGCGAGCCAACGGGAAAAAATAAGCAATTCTTTACGATCCTCCATATCGAAAAGGGCGGAGCATTTAAAAATAATTTCTTCCCGGGTTTTTAAATCCTTGGTGGATGCATATTGGAGAGCGTGTAAACGCATGTAATCAATGGGTTGTGCATCGGGGTTGGATTGTAGGAGTTCGATACAACGATCCAAGCTTCGGGGAGATAATGGGTTAAGTAAATGGAGAAGTGTCATGTGGCGAATGGCATCTACCCCGGTCTGGTTCCTTTGAGAACTTAGGGAGGCCAAGGATCGACCGATTTCCACAAGTTTGGAATCGTCTTTTAAATGAACAGTTAATCGGGTGAGTAAAAAGACGCCTTCCGGATAAAGAGGATATTCATCGAGCAATTCGACAAGTTTCTCACGGGCTTCTTTGACCTTGCCAGTTTCTGCGAGCAATTCGCAAAAAACGAGGATGTTATCAGGGTCGGATGACCAGATGGGGTTGGTTAATAAACGATTGATTTCTCGATAAGACACTTCCCCGGCGATTTTTCGGTCTTGTAGCGATAATTCATCATTTTTGAGAGTGATCAGGCTTTTTTCCAAAAGTTCCGACCTTTTTTCCGTATCTTCAATATTTTTCAGGGCAATGGACCATTTAAGTAGGGCTTGAGCCGGATTTGTACGGAATTGTAGGCGCACATAATTGTAGAGGGTTTCTTGGTCCTGTGGATTAAGCAGGTGGGCGATGCGCCCCTTTCTAACTCCCTCATTCAATAATCCACCTGCGTTATCAATCGTTTGGTCCAAGTAGATCTTGGATTGGTGAAATAATTTTGCTGATTTCCAATTTCGGATTTTTGGAAGGTAAAAATCGACGGTAAAGAAGGCTGAGCCAAAAAGGATCAGGCAAAAGAGAGAAAAGAGATAACTAAGGTGTAGTCCGAACATCTTATCCGCTGGCGAAAGTACTATTTTTTATAAACGCAACAGAGCTTGGTGGAGAGCTTTTCTTGTTTAAACATTTAGAATGCTAATCACTTAAATAATTTGGGTAATAAATGATTTTACCCACGCTACCGCCCTTGGCCGCTTGCTTGAAACAAAGCC
>JABBBW010000167.1 GCA_018607205.1 Opitutales bacterium
CTGTAAAAGCCGAAGAAATTCGTGCTTCTATACACGCCTAAATAGTAGCGAAGATGAATCTTTATATTCTTCTAAAAAGTTTACTTGGACGAATTTCCGTCCTTGTTGTCTTTCTGTGTGGCAACCTTGACCGGCTTATTCTGAACAGGAACAGATTTGTTTGACTGATTTTTATCCTCAGGGAATACCGCAGGCAAAGGTTCAGAATTATTCAAGTCAGGCAGTTGCGGTTCGACAATTGGTGGGGTTATCCCCAGCAATTCAACCTCGAAAGTAAGTGCCTCACTTGGTCCAATACTGTTATTCCCGCGTTTGCCATAAGCAAGTTCGGATGGAATAAAAAGTTTCCATTTCGCACCGACTTTCATCAACTGTAAAGCTTCAGTCCATCCAGCAATTACCTGCCCAACTTTAAATTTGGCAGGCTCTCCGCGATCACGAGAGGAATCAAATACTGAACCATCGATCAGAGTGCCATGGTAATGAACTTCCACTTCATCCTCAGCTGTGGGCTGATCACCCTCCCCTTTTTTCAATACTTGATATAATAAACCACTCTCGGTTTCCTTGGTGTTTTTTTGTTTTCGTTGCTTCGAAAGGTATTCGGCACTTTTGGCAAGGTTGATTTCAGGAAGAGACTTCGCCTGCTTATACAATCTGTTCAATCTTCCATATTCTACCAATCGTGATAAATAATCAGCCGCCTTAAGATCTTCGCTCAAAGCCTTGCGTTGGGCTTCATATCCTTCCTCGTCACTATTCCCCAAAGCATCAACACCCAACAAATACCTAGCTTCAAACCGGTCAACATTGAGTAAACTTGCATCATTGGAAATGGAAACCAATGCGTTTTGTCCATCATCCTTTTGGTCATCTTTGATCAAGGAGACCGCATGACCAATTTTCGCACGCCCTAACAACGGATCGCCCACTAATCGATTTGCTGCGGCTAAAAAACTTTTTGCCGACTCTGCAAAACGGGAATCTCCATACTGTATAGAAGCCGCTCGGTATTGAGCTACTCCACCTAAAGTATCCTCATAATCCTCCGCAAAAGAGAGAAATTTTTCTTCGGATCCAACCTCTCCCAAACTAGCATTCAAAAAACGTAAACTTCTTTCGGCAGACTCTTCTTCCTTTGAATCATTGTAAAAAGAAGAGATTGCAACTCCCAGGGCAATGATACCAAGAACAGAAAAAAGAGTATTCTTACTCTTTTTCCATACCTCCACCTCATCATAGGGACGAACTCCTGCGGCTTCCTCAGCTGTCAGTCCGTCCACCTGTTCTTCAACTGGTTCTTCGTTTTGCTTGGGCTCTTCGTTTTGATCGTTGTTCGCCATCTGATTTGAAAATTTAAAAAGGTTATAATCCTCTTGATTTTATGGGCAAAGTCAACGATCGCTTTACCTCAAAACAAGACAACACACCTAGGTTTTAGCGATAAGACTCAGTGGAGTAGTCGTAAAACCTGATAGTTTGACCGGCTTTGCTCGGTGTCAGATATAACCAATACCCAGTTTGATGGGACCACAAGTAGGGCCATGTATCTTCCTTTGTCCATAACCATCCGTTTTCTTCACGCCACAACCAGACACTATTTTCCTTGGCACTTGATGAGTATAACCATCCAAGATGAGCATGGTACAACCAGCCCCTCTCGTTGTAGATAAAACTACCAAACCAGTTAGAATTTTTCCAACCGCCCTCTCGTTCCTCGACCTCTCCCCACCAAGGCTTAGGAACCTCAGGGATAGTCACCTTCCTTACTGCACCAATTCCATAACCTGCAACATTCTTAGCCCATGCCCGGAAATACATCGTTTTTTCAAAAGGACTTTTGGTGACCTTTAGTTTGAAAGTGGAAGGGTCGCCCACACCTCTCACCCAATAAACTTTGGATTTTTGAGGATCCATGGAAACCCCGGATGATATAACAAATCCAAAATCAGTGATTTGGCCCTGACCGTCAGATAGAACTCTACCCTTTAAATCGATCGAATCATCCTCGTTGATTGAAGTGGTACGAGTAATCAGGATTGGCTTATTGGAGAGCGAATACGGATTATCCGGATCGGTTTGGTTGTCCATTTCATCATCATTGGAAATCCCATCTCCATCCCTGTCATCATCAATAACATCCTCAACTCCATCTCCATCCATATCTTCAAGCGTATTGATAACAGATACATAAAAGTTTTTCTCAGTAGATTTATTATGTTCATTCCAAACCCGGACAGAAATCGGAAACCTTTGAGAGTCGGATTCATAATCAAATACAGTGCCCGTTTTTAAAGTACCATTGACGTCCAAAGAAAAGAGCAATCGATCATGATCCGCCCCACCAGAGATGAGTTCAAACCGCAGGCTAGATTCATTCAAATCATTGGCACGAAAATGCCCAACCACAGAACCAATTGGCCGGTTTTCTTTAATTGTAAGCTTACCTACCGAAACCAAATTCTCTGGAGCATTACCAAATACTCTCACTAACCGTTCGATGTTTTTGGACTTATTTCCAGCTTGGTCTGTGTGCTCGTAAATCAATAGATAATCTCCGGGAATAGAAGTATTCACCTGCCCTATTCCCATGACTTTGCCAGCACCATCAACCGCATCTGTCCAACCAGCTCCAAGGTCAGTAAAATTACTTCCCACAGGAATTGATAACACAGTCTCTCCATTTAAAGCTAGAGTGGGGGCTGTTCGATCGGCCACAATCACAGTTCTAAAGACCGTAACCGCAGAATTCCCGCTCGAATCGGTAAATGAATAGGTTAACAAATATTCTCCGGGCAGGTTGCTATTTACATCACCAGTAATGTGGGGGGCTCCATTGCCATCTACCTGATCAAACCAAGTAGCACCCGGGTCCACAAATTTGATTCCTGCTTCGTGAATAACCCTGGATCCACCTGAGAGCCTAATCACAGGAGACTCACTATCGACCACATGGATTGTACGAATAATATTTGGCGAATTATTTCCCTGCGAGTCTCTGTAAGAATAGGATAGAAAATAAGTACCCACCATAAGATCATTTACCTGCCCACTACCGAGTACATGCCCCTGCCCGTCCACCGCGTCAGTCCATACAGCACCTTGGTCTATAAAGTTCAAACCTACCAAATGCGTTAAGTTTCCATCGCCCAACAAGCTTATTTGTGGTGAGGTTGTATCCACCACCTGCACCTCA
>JABBBW010000026.1 GCA_018607205.1 Opitutales bacterium
AATGAGTGACGAAATTGGACACCATTGTGGGATCGCTATGATCCGCCTGAAGAAGTCACTTTCTTATTTTAACGAGAAATATGGAAGTCCTCTCTGGGCTTTTAATCAATTGTTTCTATTAATGGAAAAACAGCACAATCGTGGTCAGGATGGAGCCGGGATTGGATCGATGAAATTAAACATGCCGGTGGGCGAGTCCTTCATGTTCCGTGAACGAAGTACCAGTTCCAAAGCCCTGGCAAAAATCTTTGGTGCTCAGCACAAAGCCCTCGGTAAAATGATCAAGAAGGGACGGGCGTTTTATGAATTCCCCGAAACGATCAAGCAAAACTTTGATTATGGAGGTGAGGTGCTTCTGGGGCATTTGCGCTATGGTACTTCGGGTGAGTATGGATCAAATACTTGCCACCCTTATTTTCGTAAGAGCAATTGGCCGAGCAAGAACCTGATGATTGCGGGAAATTTTAACCTTACCAATGTCGAGGAATTGAACCATCGATTGGTCGAACGTGGACAACACCCAGTATTTGATACCGATACCCAGGCAATTCTTGAGGAGTCCGGATACTACCTGGACTCAGCAGTCGATGAATTGGCCAGGCAAGCTTCGGAAGAAGGTGTGGTCGGGGAGGAACATACTCGCTGGATTTCAGAAAGAATTAATCCCGTGGAGGTCTTTCAACAAGCCTCGAAGAAATGGGATGGTGGATACGCTTTGGCCGGAATTCTTGGCACTGGTGATTGCTTTGCCATGCGTGACCCAGATGGTATTCGTCCGGGTTTTTACTTTGAAGACGACGAGGTATTTGCAGTGGCTTCAGAAAGAGCCCCCCTCATGACTGTCTTTAACAAGGGAATGGACGAAATTTCCGAAATCGAACCGGGCGGAATTCTGGTGGTTCGACCGGATGGTTCATTGATAAGTGAAAAATTTTGTGACCCGCCCGCAAAGAGTTCGGGATGCTCATTTGAACGGATCTATTTTTCCAGGGGAAATGACCCTGATATATATGCAGAAAGAAAAACCCTTGGTGCCTTACTTGTTCCCCAAGTCGTTGATTCAGTGGGGAACGATTTTTCAAAGAGTGTATTTAGCTATGTTCCCAATACTGCAGAGAGTGCGTATTATGGATTTATGGAACAATTGCGTTTGGTTCGGCGGGCTGAGGTTAAACAACGGTTGATTGATGCGAGGCAATCGGGAGAACTTACTGATTCTTTAATCGATGATTTGGTCATGGATAATTGGCCAAAGGGAGAAAAAATTGCCAATAAGGATATTAAACTTCGTACTTTTATAAGCCAGGAATCTGGGCGGGCACAATTGGTCTCTCATGTTTATGATATCACTTACGGTGTGGTTCGTGAAGAGCAAGATGCATTGGTCTGCATAGACGATTCTATTGTACGTGGAACCACCCTAAAAAAGAGCATTCTTAAGATTTTGGGTCGTTCGAAGCCTCGGAAGTTAGTCATTGCTTCGACCGCCCCGCAGATCCGTTTTCCGGACTGTTACGGAATAGACATGTCAGAACTTGGAAAGTTTATCGCTTTTCAGGCAGCAATTTCCTTAATTCAGGACCATGGATACCGAGGGTTGTTAAAAGAGGTTGCTGAGCAATGCCGAGAAGCTCTTAAAACTCCCCAGTCCAAACCGGTCAATTATGTGAAACGGGTATACGAGAATTTTACCGTCGATCAAATTTCGCAAAAAGTTGCTGAATTGGTTGCCCCGGAAGCATTGAAGGAGGTAACCAAGGTGGAAATTCTTTACCAAAGTGTTGAGAATTTACACGAAGCTTTGCCTGACCATCCCGGGGACTGGTATTTTACCGGAAATTATCCGACTCCTGGTGGCTACAGAGTGGCCCATAAAGCATTTCTGAACTTTTATGAAAATAAGGATGGCCGGAGTTATTGATGGTTTGCTCAACTGTTGAGCAACTGAGACATAAAAAGAGCAAAAAAATCTTTGACGTACCCAGTCCTTCGCCCGTTATATTCAACGACGGATGGACACAG
The DNA here is from genome assembly GCA_018607205.1 of Opitutales bacterium. Lineage (GTDB taxonomy): Bacteria > Verrucomicrobiota > Verrucomicrobiia > Opitutales > Seribacteraceae > Chordibacter > Chordibacter forsetii. The sequence goes on from JABBBW010000026.1 coordinate 2,023, forward strand.
GTTATCAAACCCTTGTACTAAACCGCCTTTGGCAACCGGTTAATGTCGTTGGTATAGAACGAGCATTCAGTTTGCTCTCTTTGGATCATGCCCAGGTTATTTTTGCTGAGGACGAAAGCTTTCGGGTATTCAGTTCTTCTTCATGGTTTGAATTTTGTCGGGATGTAAATTCAGTCAAAGGGGCACGGATTATACATACGGTGAATCAATCGGTTATTGTTCCCAGTGTACTCCTGCTTCGAGGATACGACCGAATCCTGCTTCAGGAAATGAAGTTTAATCGGCAAAATCTTTTAGAACGGGATGATTTTCGCTGCCAATATTGTGGAAAAACTTTTTCTCCCAAGGAGTTAAATATGGATCATGTATTGCCCAGGGACCGTGGGGGAGGAACAAGTTGGGAAAATGTGGTTACCTCCTGCATTCGTTGTAACAGTCGGAAAAGCAATCGATTGCCGAGAGAGGCGGGTATGCGCTTATTAAAAGAACCGAAGCGGCCAGCTCGTCGGCCTTTTGTGAGTTCTCTTTATGGAAAACCGGTTGAAAAAACCTGGGAGCATTTTCTCCAGGCTAAGCGTTAGTCCATATAGTCTAATCTCCCGGTTGGAGCTTTTTGTGCAGTCCAGCCTCTTTAAGGTGTTGAATATAGGAGAACTTTATTAACTTTCCTACCTCGCATAAATTCAAGAAATATTCTAATTAAAATTCGTGCAGGAAAACACCATTAGTAAACGGCAAGAGGGTGGGGCAATTGATGCTCTTTACCGAATTAGTACCCTGTCAGGAAAACGACTGAATTCCGTCCGTGCGCTCGAGGAAATTTTGGATGAAGTCATGCAGGTATTTTCTGCAAACTCTGTTTCCATCTCCCTGCTCAATGCAAGTTCTGATACTTTATTCATTGAGGTACAACGTGGATTGCCCGAGAAGACCCGTGGTTTCGAGCTCCCTGTGGGTGTGGGGATAACAGGGTGGGTGGCCGCACATGGCGAACCTTTATTGTGTCAGGATGTTGAACAGGAAGAGAAATACTTTCAATTAGATGAACGGGTGAGAGCAGAAATGGCGGCTCCATTGACCGAGGGTGGACGAACCGTGGGTGCACTTAATGTAGATTCTTGCGAGGTGGGA
>JABBBW010000044.1 GCA_018607205.1 Opitutales bacterium
CTATTGAAATCAAATCTTTGGAGGCCGCTTAAAAACTCAGGGTAATTGGTTTCGATCTTCGTTAATCTACCCATAAATAAATTATGAAAAAAGCTGTGATTTGCGGTACTTGCCCGGTGGCTTACTTGTTGGATGCGAACCAATTGCCCGCCGCTTGATGGGCTGGAAGAATCAGAAATTAAATTGTGAGAGAAGGTGGCTCCAGAGGCATCATGTATGTAAACTGCGTCCATCTGGTTTTCAAAAATAAGATTGTGATCAACCAATAATTGATCGAATTTATAATTACTCATTTCCAGAAATATGCCATGGGTGCCGTTATGGTGAATGATGTTTCGGCTGATGCGACTTCCGGGAAACTCATTATCCAACCAGATTCCTGGAGAATATGAATTGCGGGCAATATAGTTTCCCTCAATTCGTCCATTTTTTAAATGGTGACATTTAATACCCCCATGCTCCCATCTCTTTTTACCAAAAAAGTTCAGGGTATTATTTCGGAGGATCACATTGTTACGAATGATCAGCTTTTTAGATCCGTAACTTAGAATTCCTGCAGAACCGTTATCGATGAAATAATTTCCTTCAATCAGGTTATCATGCGAATATCCATTGTAGGGAGTATTTCCATCGACTCTTCCACAATCAATCGCGGTGGTTTTGGCATAGCGAACGAGATTATTTCGAATAATCCAATGGTAGCCAGCTTCCAGTCCAATCGCACCTTTCTGAGCATATTTATCTTCTTTCCAGAAATTGGTGGGATATTGGTTGCCGCAATGCTCAAAAATAAAGCCTTCTACTACAATGTGGCCGAGACCTCTCTGAACCGGAGCAAAAAGCCTCCTTCGGGTAGTGATTTCTATGTTTTGTTCTTCAGGAATTAAGCCGCCAAAGTGAACCCATATTCTTTCGGTTTTTTGATCATACCACCATCCTTTTGAAGCCAGTTCTTCTTGCAATGGAACTTCCATCCATGGGAGATCATTTACAATGATTTGCCCACAAGTGTAAGCAATATCATCGTCGGTTTCACCAAATCGGTTATCTCCTTCTTCTTTACGCTCAGCTTCCTTTTTTCCTTCTCTGCGATATGGAGTGGAAGCAAGTAACACTTTGAAAGGATTGTAATGATCGAGGTATTCTGAACTTCGGTCAGAAAAAAGATGATCATCAGGCTTGGCTGAGTAAATTCCTTTCCCTTCTTTTCTCCACTTGGGTTTCCAGGTTTCAGAACCCTTAATCAATACTCGTTTTCCATTTTCTGCCCGATAGGTAATAGGCATCCCAGGCATTCCTCCTCTCATTGGAGTTATTCGTTCCCGATAGACTCCTCCTTGGACTAATACTGTATCACCCGGTTGTGCCCGCCTTGCTCCTGATGAAATAGTCTGGATTGGTTTTTCAAAGGTGCCAGGACTGGCATCGTTACCCTGTGGGGAGACCACATAAGTGCGGGCATCTAGGTGAATAAGGGTCGCCCATACAATGATCCAAAACCTAGTGATTTTCATTCGCAACCTATGATCAAATAAAATCAATCAACCTTGCAAGGTGTAAGACTCGAGGGAAAAAAGAGGTACTCAGTCTTCCTGTGTTTTAGCATTCTGAAAAAAGGAGTTCTCGTTTTTTCGCTCAATTTGCAAAAGAGCACTGTCCACGATTTCAAAAGCAGATTCAATGCTTTGATCCACATAGCTGAGGTACCACTCGCCTTTTTCTTGGTCAAAGGAAGGATAGCCCACAAGTTCAAGTAGTTGAAACGTTCGGGGGTCAAAATTATCAACTTCCACTTCATAAACCAGGGAAGGTTGGTCATCCAGTTGGCTGGATGGATCATTGGGTTGGTTGATTTCGAGCATCACCCGGTAGGGCATCGAGGAAGTTTGGTCTTTGGGCAGGATGTAATCTGATGGATCGAAGGAACCATTTGCAGTAGCTTCTGAAATCGCATCGATTGATTCATCCAGGGACAACTGTTTTTCCTCTGCATCTTTTATCGCTTTTTCCCAACCTCGCACTTTGAATGCCCAATAAGGTAATTCTTCCCGGCTTTTGTTATGGTCAGATGAAAAGAGGGTTTTGATATGATAAAGGGACTGGTTTTCCAGCCAGATTGCTAAATGAGGAGGATTTTGAGCATTATAGCTGGGACCTGTACGCACATCCAATAGTAGTTTATAACCTGGGTCGGGAGAGTACTGGTAGGTTAGGCCTTCATTTTTTATCTTAAACATATCTTGGTCAGGTCCAAGATTGCCGCTTAGACCAAGAATCGCCTTAATTGGGGCAGGTTGGTAGTAAAAGAGTGCGGTGGATAATGCGACAATCAGGCCAACTCCCAGTGAGGTGCCATGCTTAAAGTACTTTTTGAGCGGAACCACATTATTGAGGATATGCCCAACAACCACCCCAATAAAAAGAAACCCAGATAGGGCGTGTAGGCCGATTATTTCGATAGAGAATGGCTGCGAAAAGGCATAAATGCCCGACAACGCCATGACCAAAAAGAGTAGGGCATTGAACAGAGATATAATCCGTCTTCTTTTCAAGCTCTCTTAGGACTTGGAGGGTACAATTGCCCCATGTTCGCGTAACAGAGAGTAAATATCATCCAAAGGAACTTCTTTGGGGGTTATTGAAGACTTTGCGGCGAGCACTGCAGTGCAGGCTGCTGCTTGCCCCATGCCCATGCAGGATGCCTGTACCCGTGCTGCAGAATTGGCATAGCGGTCACTGGATAGGCAACGGCCTGCAACCATTAAATTCTTCGACCCCTTTGGAATCAGTGAGCCTCTTGGAATGGTTGGTACGACACCTCTCTTTAGGTGCTTGGGTACCACACCATCCTTGGTGTGTAAGTCGATAGGGTAGAAAGAATAACACAGGGCATCATCAAATATTCTGCCGTGCTGGTAGTCATTAACGGTAATGGTAGACTCCCCTTCGATTCGAAATGTCTCACGGGTTGCGGTTTCGTTCATCATTCTGTCAATACTGGCATTCTTACCTCCGGGTATAGTTTTGAGGAACTTGAGCATCCGTAGTACCGATTTTCTGCCAGCTAGGTTGGTTTGGGTCTGGGTGGCCGCATCAGTTGAATCGGCACCGAAGATATGATTCACATTTCCTCTGGTGCTGCGGATGGGTTGC
>JABBBW010000056.1 GCA_018607205.1 Opitutales bacterium
AAGTTGATCAAATGCACCACTAACAATGAATAAAATATTTTTGGTGGAAATGGTCGATTTGCCCGGTTTGCCCCCCCGTTGCATCTCCATGAAGGCTTTCATCTGGCCCATCATATCCTGGGAGGATTGCAAATTCACCTCGGTTTCCTCCATCAATTTAAGCAGGTTAATTTGAACTCCCCGGCCGGAAACATCCCGGCCGCCCCGGGAACTTTCGGCGGCGATCTTGTCGATCTCATCGACATAGATGATACCGTACTGAGCGAGTTCGACATTACCATCCGCCTGTTTGACAAGATCGCGCACGAGATCGTCGACGTCGTTGCCAACATATCCGGTCTCAGAAAATTTGGTGGCGTCTGCCTTGACGAAAGGCACACCGATCAACTTGGCCACATTGCGCATCAAATAAGTCTTTCCCACCCCGGTAGGTCCGAGGAGTAACACATTGGGCTTTAAATATTCTGCAGACTGAGCACGGGAGTCACGAATACAACGGCGTACATGGTTGTAATGATCGCAGACAGCGACTGAGAGTACCCGCTTGGCTTGCTCCTGCTTGATCACAAAACGGTCGAGATAATCGCGCACCTCTTTGGGCTTACGGTCAAAAGAGCGAATGGAGTCCAATGGGTCTTCCTTTGCAGGTTTGGGCTCTTTTTCCTTCTTGGTTCCACCCTTGGGTTTCTCCGGTTCTTTATCGTCTGAGGAGGGGTTCATGCCTTGCATAAAAGGAGCAAATGCAACCTGCATGTTCTTATTTTTGAGAAGATCCTGCAATTGCTTTTGGATTTCCTCGAGAGGGTTGTCGTCGTCTTTTTTGGACATAAAGAAAGAAATAATTGTTTGACAGGTCCTTAATGGATGGGAATTTATGGAAAACCTACCCTAAACCCCTTCCACAAGTCTTTCAAACCGATTTACCCCAAATGTCGAACAATCTGACCAAAAGACAGATCGTCCAATCTATCTACGAGGGCGCCAACTATAACCACAAAGACGTTACTGAAATCGTCCAAAAAACTCTCGACCACATATGTGAGGGTTTGATCGCAGGGCAAAATGTGGAACTTCGAAACTTTGGAGTGTTTGAATTGCAGGTCAGAAAATCAAGAGTTGGTCGAAACCCCAACCAACCCAAAAAGGATGTGGTCATTCCGCGCCGTGCGGTGGTCAAGTTTAAGGCAGGTAAAGGTATGAAGGCAGGTCTGACCAAGATCGACCTCGACTCCATCTAATCTTTACCTTCTCCCTCAAAGTAGGGATTTATTGCCCGTATTGTCATGTTTGATACCTTACCCGGATTCCGCGAATTCCCCCCTGATGCCTGTGCCCAACGAAATCATTTATTTCGGGTATTTCGTACGGTTGCCCGAGCATTTGATTTCCAGGAATATGATGTACCCTTGCTCGAACCCTTAGATTTATACCTCGAAAAATCGGGCGAAGAGATAGCCAGTCAATTATTTCACTTTGAGGACAAGGGAGGACGGAAGGTCGCCCTGAGACCCGAACTTACCCCCACCCTCGCCCGGATGATTGCAGCCCGGGCAAACTCTTTGCCCAAACCAGTAAAATGGTTTAATGTGGGAGAACATTTCCGTTACGAACGTCCGCAAAAAGGAAGGGGCCGTTCTTTTTATCAATTCAATGCCGATTTGATCGGAGAACCTGGAATCGATGCGGATGCAGAATTAATCGCTCTGCTTGCCTCCATCTTTGAGACTTTTGGATTGAGCCAGCAAGATGTGGTCATTCGGTTGAGCGACCGAGTGACCTGGGTTTTGCTGCTCGACCAGTTAAATATTTCTATGGATGCCCGTCCCGCCACCCTAGATGCGATCGATAAAAGCGGACGGCGCAAACCCGAGCAAACCACCGAAGCCCTGGAGGCGGCAAACCCGGGCAGAGGCAAAGAACTTTTTGAAGAAATTAACCAGATCAAAGAACTCGGTGACCTGGAGTCAATTACCCAACGATTGGAAGCTTGTGGAGAAGCCGGTGTTTTGCGGGCTAAGGAGTGGAAAGATTTAGCTGGGCGTTTAGCAGCCCATGGTTGTGAAGGTATGACCAAAGTGGACCTGTCTATTGTCCGCGGACTCGCCTACTACACCGGATTTGTTTACGAAGCCTTTGAAGCGACCGGTGAGGGCCGTGCTCTCGCGGGTGGTGGAAGGTATGACCATCTGATCAAAAAATTGTCAGGAAATTGCGATCTTCCCGCCGCCGGGTTTGCGATTGGCGATATGACCCTGAGTGATTGCCTGGCCAAAAAGAACCTACTCCCCCGTTATGTAATTGCACCCGACTTGTACCTCATTTTTGGGGAGCCCGAACGGGAGATCGCCTTACGGCTTTCCGCCCGCCTGCGCAAAGCCGGACATGGCACTTCCTATGCCTTAAAACCACAGGGCTTTAGTAAACAATTTAAGGAAGCGGGAAAATCGGGAGCACGCTACGCATTGATATTAGGCGAAGAAGAAGTCAATCAGGGTCGGGTAAAAGTAAAGGATATGAGGAGCAGCACCGAAGAGGAATGCATGATTAAGGAGCTCGTACAAAGGCTTGAGGAATGGGATACAGAGGGAGGAATCTCCCAGGATTCATGAGTAAGGACACTCCGGACTTTCATCGGGAGATGGAAAGTAAGCGGAATAAACGCATAGAAAAAATATCCCGCAGGGAATGGATGAAATATTCTTTGGCTGGTGGGGTTGGCCTCTTGGCATCGGCAGGATATGTATCCTTTGAGGCCCAGTGGTTGGAGGTGTGTGAAAAAGAGATTATGCTCAAACGCCTGCACCCAAAGGCAAATTTACGACTCCTCCACCTTTCCGACCTCCATCTTTCCCGGGCTGTTTCGTTGGACTACCTGGAAATCGCACTCAAAAAAGGGCTCGAACAATCTCCCGACGCCTGTTTTTTGACCGGAGATTTCATCACTGATCAACCAGGACAAAAGGATTTAATTGCTTATCAAAAACTACTGGGCTTTTTTGCTGCCCGGGTACCCACCTATGCCTGCCTCGGAAATCATGACGGAGGAAGTTGGGCAGCCGAACATGGAGGGTTTAACAGTCCGCAGAAAATCAAATCTATTTTAGAGGCAGCCAAGATTCGGG
>JABBBW010000140.1 GCA_018607205.1 Opitutales bacterium
GAGTCAGAGTAAAAGCTAGGTAAACCATGACTAAGGAAAAGGAAGATACTCTCATTAGCCAAAAAGAGGCAGCGGCAATTCTTGGATTTAAAACCAATCAACAGGTGGTTAAGTACATCAAGGAAGGCATTCTTAAAACTTACGAAAAACAGGGGAGCAAGAGAAAATGGCTAAACCTAGAGGAAGTATACAAACTGCCGAAACCTTTACCAATACCTCCACCCGACCATTACTTTCAAGCGCTCAAAGTGAATGAGCGTTGGAAGAAAAAAGAGTAACTCAGGCAAGCTCTCCACAACTTCAGGTTATTTTATCTTATGGGAAGAGACCTGGTTCGAATAATCTTACTTCGAACTTTGATCGATGCTCATAGGTTAAAAAACTTTGCAATGTTTTGATAATATTGAAGTGGCTACAATAAGATAGGTAGAGCAAAGATTTTCTTCTTATTCGATTACTCTTTGCCAATATTCATGCAATCAGTAAAGATTTTGAGATGACGGATATTATACTACCCATGATCCAACAAATTGCCTTGCAAGCTAAAGATGCTTCCCGGGCATTAAGTTCGGCAACAACCATACAGAAAAATGATGCCCTACAAGCAATTGCCCGCGAATTGGAGTCCAACCGAAAGATCCTTATCGAGGAGAATGAAAAAGATTTAAAGGCGGCCAAAGAAAATGGATTGACGGATGCGATGGTTGACCGGTTACGACTAAACCATGAACGAATTGATGGAATGGTCCAGGGTTTGCGACAGTTGATCGAATTGCCCGATCCGGTGGGCGGATTGATCGAGGAAAAAACACCTGCAAATGGATTGAATATCCGCAAGGTACGCACACCGATTGGGGTGATCGGAATCATTTACGAGTCCCGCCCAAATGTTACGATTGATTGTGCCGGACTATGCCTAAAGTCGGGAAATGCATCCATCCTTCGCGGAGGTAAGGAAGCCCTGCACTCCAACCGGGCACTTGCCTCGATTATTAACTCCGCTTTATCACGCAGTGAAATTCCTGAAAATGCGGTGCAGCTCATTCCCACGAGTGACCGTGCAGCCCTCAATCATTTACTGACCCTCGATGAATATGTGCACTGCATCATTCCACGTGGGGGAGAAGGCTTGATCCGTTTTGTTGCTGAAAATAGCCGCATCCCGGTGATTAAGCACTATAAGGGGGTGTGTAACCTTTACCTCGATCAGGGCTGTGATCCGCAAATGGGACTGGATATTGCGGTGTCTGCAAAGTGTGGAAGACCAGGGGTTTGTAACGCCATAGAGAATTTAATTGTTCATGCATCCCAACTCGATTCCCTGCTTCCCAAAATCGGACAGGCATTGCAGGAAAAAGGATGTGTTATTTTTGCAGACGAGCGTGCCCAAAAAGCCCTTGGTGATGTTCCGAGCACCCTGGCAAGCGAACAGGAATATGCGGAGGAATTTCTCGACCTTCGACTGGCGATTAAAACGGTGGATCATCTGGACGAGGCCATTGAATTTACCAACCGCTATGGAAGTGGCCACAGTGAATCTATCCTTTCCCCATCCGCAGAGCGGGCGGAAAAATTCCAGCGGGAAGTCGATGCCTCTTCCGTTTACTGGAATGCAAGTACCCGCTTTACCGATGGGTTTGAATTTGGACTGGGAGCAGAAATTGGTATTTCCACAGACCGCTTGCATGCACGCGGACCTATGGGCCTGGAAGAATTGTGCTCTTATAAATATATGATTCAGGGAAACGGGCAGTGGAAATAGTACCTACCGCCCCACCCCCTATTAAATCGGCCAAACATTTAAGGTTATGAACGATCTATTCATCACTGGTGGCACCCTCGTAACAGACGGTAAACGGGAAGAGGCAGATTTGCTCATACGCGAGGGAAGAATCGAACGAATCAGCCCATCCATCTCCCCCACCCCCAATTCCCAAATTATTGAGGCAGGTGGAAAATGGATTCTTCCAGGATTGATTGATGATCAGGTGCACTTCCGTGAACCTGGACTTACCCACAAGGCATCCATCCAGACCGAAGCCCGGGCAGCGGTGGCCGGTGGAGTGACCAGTTTTTTTGAGATGCCCAATGTGTCCCCACCCACCCTCGATATGCAAAGGTTGGAGGAAAAACGGGCAATCGCACGGCGGGACTCGGTGGCAAACTATGCCTTTTTTCTGGGAGCGAGTAATGAAAACCTGGAAGCGGTAAAATCGGCTGACCCCAGCATTATTGCGGGGATCAAAGTATTTATGGGTTCATCCACCGGAAATATGCTGGTTGATGAGGAGGCCACTCTTGAGCAAATCTTTCGCCATGCCCCGGCGACCATAGCCACTCATTGCGAGGATACCCCAACCATTTTAGAAAACGAGAGCCTGGCCCGGGAAAAATTTGGAGAAGATGTGCCATTTTCTGAACATCCAAACATCCGCTCGCGGGAGGCTTGCCTGCGCTCGTCCACTCTGGCCACCGAACTTGCCAAACGCGAAAATGCACGACTCCATGTTTTGCACATTTCAACCGAGGAAGAGCTCAACCTTTTTACCCCTGGTGATGCCCGTATAACCGCGGAGGCATGTGTGCATCATTTATGGTTTGAAGAATCTGGGTATGATAAACTGGGTGCCCTGATAAAATGTAACCCGGCAATCAAACGGGCAAGCGACCGCTCGGCGGTGCGCCAAGCTGTGGCGGATGGAAGAATCTCGGTACTTGCGACCGATCATGCCCCACATACCTGGGAGGAGAAACAGGGAACTTATTTTAACGCGCCTTCTGGGCTACCCCTTGTTCAGCATACCCTTTTACTGATGCTGGAAATGGTAAATGAAAATTGTTTTTCGCTGGAAACTTTGGTGGAGCGTGCCTGCCATGCTCCCGCCCGTATTTTTGATGTTTTAGAGCGCGGGCATTTACGCGAGGGCTACTGGGCAGATTTAGTTATTGTCGATCCTCAAAACCATACGGTGGTCGATGAGGGCGAATTATTCAGCAAGTGTGGATGGTCTCCTTTTGCCGGCGAGCGTTTTTCCCACCGGATTGAACGTACGATCGTGTCGGGGAAAATTGCCTATGAGAAGGGAAAAATAAATGAGTCTTGCCGTGGA
>JABBBW010000016.1 GCA_018607205.1 Opitutales bacterium
CTATTGATGAAAAAGTCGAGGAATCTCTCCGAAAAGCTGCACTTTGGGAAGAGGTAAAAGATCGCCTCAATGAAAATGCATACGGACTATCAGGCGGACAGCAGCAAAGGCTTTGCATCGCCCGAACACTGGCAGTGGAACCAGAAATTATACTTATGGACGAACCATGCTCAGCCCTTGATCCTGTGGCTACGGGGCGGGTGGAAGAATTGATCCTCGGTTTAAAAGATGAATACACCATTGTCGTGGTCACCCACAACATGCAACAAGCCGGGCGGATTTCAGATCGCACCGCCTTTTTCTACCTCGGGAAATTGATTGAATGCGATCAGACCAAAAAAATCTTTTTAAATCCAAGCAAGCAACAAACCGAAGATTACATATCCGGAAAATTCGGATAAAGCCCTCCTGCCCATGACCACACAATTCGAACACAACCTGGAAAACCTAAGGTCTAAGCTCCTGCTGATGGGCCAACTAGCCAACGACTCCTTGCAGGGGGCAATCAAAGCCCTGCTCGAAGGAGACTCAGTACTCGCCAAGGCCGTACGGGTAAAAGACGAGGAGATTGATGACTTGGAAAACGAACTGAGCGAAGAGGTGACCTCTTGTCTTTCCACCCATGCCCCGGTTGCCTCTGATTTGCGCCTACTTGTATCCATTATCAAGATCAGCCACGAGGTCGAACGTATCGGCGATGAAGCCAAGGCAATTGCCCGGCGCTCCCGCAAGACTGCCACTCCGGACTTTCATCAAATTCCCAAAATGGGAGAAATTGCCAGGGAAATGATTCAAGATGCACTCTCCATCTTCGTGGAATATGATGAGGAAAAGGCCAAGGCAATTTGGACGCGTGATCTCGAGGTCGATCAATTACACAAAGAAAACAACCAATTCTGCCAGTCTCTGGTGGAACAGGATCCCACGACTTCGTCCTCGGTTTTCGAAGTACTTTTTATTTCCAAATCCCTGGAGAGAGTCTGCGACCATGCGGTAAATATTTCCAAGGAAACCGTATTTATGGCCACCAGTCGGGATGTCCGGCATGCTCCCGAATTTAAGAAATCCGCCCTGCGTAAGGAGTTAGAATAAACCTAAAAATTTCTTAGCAGGCCTAGCCTGCCAAGTCTGACAATTCAAGCTGCGGAGAAATCAATCTTGCCATGAACGCCCGGGCACCGTCAAATCGCGGGATTTACTATGTCCGCCCGCATTCGTATATTTGTAGTCGACGATGAAGAAGATCTCACCGATCTCCTTCATTACCAGTTGGGCAAAGCCGGGTTTGAGGTAAAGTTTTCCAACAACCCATTCGAAGCTTTGGGAAAGGCAAGAGACTTCATGCCTGAGCTCATCATTCTTGATGTGATGATGCCCGATCTGGACGGTCTTCAACTGCTACGCATGATCCGTGTCGATAACCTTCTCCAAAAAGTGCCCGTGATTATGTTAACTGCGAAATCGGGAGTGGAACATAGAATCAAAGGATTGGAACAAGGGGCCGATGACTACCTCGGGAAACCTTTTGATGTGCAGGAACTGACACTTCGCATACGCTCCATCCTCAAACGGGTCGCCGACCAGTCTGAAGAAGCGAGTTCCCGCATCCTATCCGGTAAACTCGTGCTAGATGAGGAGGATCATAGCATTTCCATCGGCGGAGAGAAAGTTGACTTTACCCTGACCGAATTCAAGCTGCTCCATTACTTTCTCAAGCGCAAGGGACGCGTACAGACCCGTGACAACCTCCTGCTTGGAGTCTGGAAGTTCGATACCGAAGTGGAGACCCGCACCGTGGATGTGCACATCCGCCGGGTACGCAAAAAGATCGAGCAATCCGGCCTCGAGATCGAAACCATTCGGGGAGTTGGTTACCGCCTGATCGAGCAGAGTACCCCCCGCTCATGAGCTTGCCCCCCTGGCTGGCCGCCGTTCTGGCAATTTCCTGGATCGGAGGCATCCTTCTTGCATGGAAGATAGGAAGATCCCGGGGCAAACGAAGTTGGCCGACAGCACGCCCTCAACCGAGGGAACCCAAAAACAAGGACGAATTGACCCGGCGTGACTTCGTGGCCAATGTATCCCATGAGCTGCGTACCCCTGTATCCATTATCAAGGGATTTTCCGACTCCCTGATCGAGGACTACGATGATCTCCCGGAAGCCCGACAAAAAGACTTCCTCGGTAAAATCCAACGCAATGCCCGCCGGCTCAACGCACTGGTTGAGGATCTGCTCACCCTGGCGAAACTGGAGGAATCAGCACCTTCTCTGAGGCTAGAAAAGCTCGATTTCCATGCCCTTTTTCGCACTGCTACTGAAAACCTGCTTGCATCCCGCCAAAACCTAAAGGCCACCCTGTCGCTGGATATTCCCCCTTCGGAATTGATGATCGAGGGAGACGCAGAAAAACTGGTCAGCCTGATTGAAAACCTGATCGACAATGCCGTGCTCCACGCCGAGGGTGCCAGCGAAATCAAAGTCCGGGCCCGTAAAGAGAAAGGTGAATCCTTTGTCGTTTGCTCCATCGAGGACGATGGTCAGGGGATCGCCGAAGAAGAATTGGGACGACTCTTCGAATGTTTTTACCGGGTGGACAAGGGACGCTCTCGCGAACGCGGGGGTACGGGACTGGGGTTAAGCATTGCCCGCGAAGTGGTCGAGGCACACGGTGGAGAAATTTCTGCAGGCAGTCAGCTGGGAAAAGGGACCGTCTTTTCTTTCCGACTCCCCACCCTTTCGTAATTTACCACCTTCCAGGACCTCTAGAATTTGGCGGAGGAGGACCTGCTAGGTTAATTGTAACACAATTGTAACAATAGCGACCCAGCTATGTAACGATTACCTGCTATGATCAGGTCTTATGAAAATTGCCATCCCTAGTCTGATCATTCTTTTGGCTGCTGGATTCGTTCACGGCCAAGAGGTTCAAGTAAAGCCCAAGAGCAAGAAAATTACAGAGCTCAAGTATTCCGGTCGTATTCAAGGCCAGTGGGACGGTTTGGAGTCGGATGCAAATGATAATGACCGTAACCACTTTTACTTTCGCCGACTCTTTCTCGGTGGACATGCCAAGATGGGTGAAAA
>JABBBW010000201.1 GCA_018607205.1 Opitutales bacterium
ACCGACCTCGTTGGAAATCATTAAGCTTTTTCTAGATGATTTAGCGAAACAAGCAGATTATTAGCAACATGACTTAAAATAGTAGCAACTGAGGTTTTGCCATTGGTTCCGGTTATGCCGACTAAAGATCCTGCTCTTGAAAAGCACACACCAAGATCAAGTTCTGTGATTATCGTTTTTCCCTCTTGTTCTGCCAACTTGATCCATTCATGACTGGGAGGAAAACCAGGACTCGTAATGACCAACGAACAATTGCGTGCATTTTCACGACTAAACCATTTGTCTTTTTGATCAAAAATGTCGCAGGCATAGCCCTCTTTGTTAAGTAATTCTTCAACTGCTCTACCACTAAGACCTCTCCCAAAAACCGCTACTGAACCAGTGGATCTTTTTAGTAAATCTTTTAAAAAACTAGCCTTCATTTACCTAAGTTTAAGTGTGGCCAAACCGATCAAAGCAAAAAGAAGAGATAATATCCAAAATCGAATAACTACCTTGGTTTCTTTCCATCCCTTTAATTCAAAATGGTGATGAATAGGAGACATGAGAAAAATTCTTTTTCCACGAAGTTTAAAAGAAGCCACCTGTAGGATAACTGACATTGCTTCGATCACAAAAATTCCCCCGACTATAATTAAAGTTAACGGTTGATGAATCATAAGGGCAATAATCCCAACCAAGCCTCCAATCGCCAGGGATCCCGTATCACCCATAAAAATCTCTGCCGGATGTGCATTGTACCATAAAAATGCGAGACTCCCACCGAGTAATGCCGCACACAAAATGGTTAGTTCCCCCGATCCAGGAACCCAACTAATTTTTAAATAATCTGCAATGAGGAAGTTTCCCGACGCATAAGACATGATTCCATAGGTCAAGGCTACCGTAACCGTACACCCAATGGCCAAGCCGTCTAATCCATCGGTAAGATTGATCGCATTACTTGTACCTGAAAGAGTGATCAGAAAGAAGATAAAGAGCGTAACAGTGGACATCATGGGAATACCCAATCCATCAGGATAACTCACAAAAGGAATCCAAAATTCCCTCATTTTATCTGGGCTGCCCAGAGATTCATTACCCACTCCACTTAAATCATTAGCAAAAGGACCAAGTAAGATAAAAAGTGCCACAGCTGTAGTTCCAAGCTGACCCAGGAGTTTAAATTTACCAGGCAAGCCTTTACTGTTTTTCTTGGATACTTTTAAATAATCATCCGCAAATCCAACTCCGGTCAAAAGAGTATATGTTATAAGAGCAGTACAAACATAAACATTTGGCTCCGCCCATAATAGGGTACTACACAAAACCGAAATAAAAATAAGCGCCCCTCCCATGGTAGGCGTATGAGATTTATCTGAGTGTAAATCTGCCAAGTCTCCAACCTCATCTTTTCCACGAAATGCCTGTTTTGCCCCGATATTTCGAAGCTTTCGAATAAGAAATGGACCAATCCAAAAGCCCATAATTAAGGCGGTGATTCCAGCACCCAAAGAACGAACAGAAATGTACTGAAATAAACGAAGCGGCCCCCAAAGGTCTTCACTAAATTGTAACCAACTCAGCACAGCATACCCAATTGTTGTGAATCTTCCTCAACTGCCCATTTAGGTACTAACTCCTCTAAGCGAAACGAACGACTTCCTTTTAATAATACTGGTCCATTAAACTCTTCAATTAACGGCCTTCCATCCTCTGCATTTTCAAGGACTACAAGTTGATCTACCCTTGCTCCACTATCAATCATCCCCTGAGCCATTTGGCGGGCATGACCACCAATTAAAATTGCTCGATCCGTTTCATCCATGACAATCGATTTGCCGGTTTCGAAATGGAGTTTTTGGCTCATATTGCCCAATTCATTCATACCACCAAGAACTAGAAGCTTTGGTTTATTTCTAAACTTTCGGCTAAAATACTGGATGCTATCCTTCATAGATGCTGGATTAGCGTTATAACAATCGACTAGATACGAACGCCCCCGGCCTACAAGGTTGGATCCTCGTAGGCCGGAGGGACAGTATTGGGGTAGGCGTTCAAAAATTTCTTTATCACTAGCTCCAAGTTTCCATGCAGCTACGCATGCCAAAACCATATTTCTTATCAAACCTTCTGATAATGGTTCGACAGGAATACAAAGAGGAGGGCACTCAAAACGCTCAATATTTAGAACGACAGAATGCCCACCCTCGTTTGTTTCAGTTGAAATATTATAAAGTACCTGATTGGGGCCCTGAACCTCCTCTTGCGGCCCACCCTTTTTAATCAATATATGTGGGCGTTCTTCGCTGATAGCCTTTTTAAAACTCTCGTACTGCACTAATTCCTCAGGGAAAACACCAAGGCACTTTTCGGCTGCATGTGTCCACAGCCTTATTTTCTCATTGGCCACATTTTCAATTGTTTGCAAACCCTCTAAATGAGAATGGTCTATGGAAGTAATAATGGTAAGGTCAGGACAAATCATATCTGTCAAAACTTCCATTTCTCCCATTTGATTTATTCCAGCCTCTACAACAGCAAATTTGTGCTCACCCTCGCATACTTGGGTTAAGGTCAGTGGCACTCCCAGGAAATTATTTAAGTTCCCTTCCGTACACAATGATTGGTTCAACATTTTTTTTAAAATTTCTTTCGTGGATGTCTTCCCACAGCTGCCAGTAACTCCAACCACTTTTCCAGAAAACTGTGCTCTATGCAGTTTGGCAATTCTCTGGAACGATAACAGGGTATCACCCACAACTAATTGGGGTAACTGTGCATTACCTACTTGATGGTCGACCAGTCCCGCAACAGCTCCCTCCTTAGTAGCCTGATCTATAAAATCATGCCCGTCTCTATCTGCTTTAATTGCAACAAACATATCTCCCGAGCTAACTTTTCGGGAATCAATAGTAAAACCGTTTACCCCATTGCTGGGTGAATCAGTCCATTTGCCATTACTCCAACGGCTTAAAGAATTTGGATCAAAACGATACATTTATCCTCCAAAAACTTTTGCATCCAATAAACCACCCGCAACTAAGCGATCATCAAAAGGAATCGCTGTGTATTGAACCTCTTGATAAGCTTCATGACCCTTGCCTGCGATAAGTACACAATCATCCACGCTGGCAGCATCTAAAGCTAAATCAATGGCTCTTCGTCGGTCTTCAACAAAATAAACTTCAGATCCTTTACATACACCTTTTTGCATATCGCTAAATATAGAATCGATGCTTTCCGTACGTGGATTATCTGAAGTCGCCCAGACCTGATCTGCGGCAGCACAAGCGACCCTAGTCATTTCAAGTCGCTTCCCCTTGTCTCTATCACCACCACATCCGAAAACTACCCTGACCTTACCCTTAGTACATTCCCTGAGCATTTCTAATGCATTACGAAGTGCATCGGGTGTATGAGCATAATCAACAACAACACGGTAAGGTTGCCCCCTATCTACACTCTCCATCCTTCCACATACACCCTTGAAACTTCTTAATTTGTGGATCGATTCAACCACGCTTTTTCCCATTGCATGCATGATAGCAAAAGAGGCTAAAACATTTGAAACATTGTAACGCCCAATTAAAGGACTAGCCACAACGGTGTTTCCTAATGGGCTTTCCATTACAAACTTGGAACCTTCGGCATCGAGGGTAAGGTTTTTCGCACAAAATTGATTCCCTGCTTCAAATCCAAAAGTTAAAACCTGTACTTGTGGTGGAAGTTCCTGAATAAGTCTTTTCCCATAGGGACAATCTCCATTGATAACAGCTACTTTAGGTAACGGCCCGTTCATACCATTGAAAAGTTTTCGCTTTTCCTGGTAGTACTGCTCCATACTTCCATGGTAATCAAGATGATCCCTTGTAAGGTTCGTAAAAACTGCAATTTCAAGAGAAATTCCATTAACTCTTGACTGATGAATTCCGTGAGAACTTATTTCCATCACCGAACTACTGCAACCTGCAGCAAGCATACTTTTTAACATGGGATATAGATCGGTAGCTTCTGGAGTTGTCTTAAATGAAGGAACATCTCTGTCTCCCAAATTATACTGTACCGTTCCGATCAAACCTACCGGGCAACCAGGCTCCTCTAATAGATGATGTGTTAAAGTGCTTACCGTGGTTTTTCCATTGGTTCCAGTTATCCCAATAAGGCTTAATGATTCATCTGGTGAGTCATAAAACTTTTTGGTGAACTTTGCCATGGATTTACGGGCATCTGCTACCTTTACGCGTGCCACACCATGGGGGACGCTTACCTCATCAGATTGAGAAACAATTACATTAGCTCCCCTATTTAATGCTTCCTGGATGTGAAGATCACCATTTGTTCTATTGCCAGGAATAGCAAAAAAAGCTGCTCCAGGATTAACTCTCCTACTGTCTGAACTTATCGATTTAATAACCTGGTTTTGAAACTTTTTATCTGTACTAAAATCCTTGTCCGTAAGACTACTTAATTCTCGATGCCTTGTAATTCTCGACTTTACGCTATCCACACAGTTTATTTCTTGATCACTCTTTTTCATAACAACTTATAACCCTAGTTTTTGTTCTCTGATTAAGGATAATTCTTTTGGTTTTGGTTGAATCCCCAAATAGGTAATTAAACGGGATGCAATATTTTTAAAAGATGGTCCAGCCACGCTTCCGCCGTAGCCCAGCCTACCTTTTTTCATTTTGGGTTCATCAACAACAACAGTGATTACTGCTCTTGGATTATCCGCAGGAAAAAATCCTGAAAATGAAGCTACATGATGGGTGTTAGAATATTTTCCATCGATAATTTTTTGTGTTGTTCCTGTTTTTCCCGCAACTTGAAATCCTTGAATCATTGCCGACCTCGCAGTACCTTCTGGACCAACTACAGAAACAAGCATTTCTGAAAGTTCATCCGCAACCTGCTCATCAACTACACGCCTGACTGCTCTTGGTTTAAATGGAATTACAGTTTTAGATTCCTCATCGAAAACCCTTCTTATTAAAGACGGTCGCATCATAATTCCACCATTTGCAACTGCGCACATCGATCCATGCACTTGCATGGGAGTTACAGAAACTGCATGCCCCATTGGCAAACGTGTAATGGTCAAGCCATCCCAATTTCCAGGTTTATGTAGAGTTCCTTTTCTCTCGCCGAGTAAACCTAGGTTTGTCCTCTCACCAAAGCCAAATGCCCGGCAATACGAATAAAGCCGTTCAGGCCCAAGCATCAAACCAACCTGAGCTGCACCCCGATTGCTAGACTTCTGAACTACTTGGTGCAGGGAAATCTTTCCTAAGGGATGATGATCCTTGGGTAGTCTCAATCTCTTTTTTCCTTTTTGGTAGGTTGAAACTGAACAATCAATAATATCCTCGGTTCTTAATATTTTCTCATTAAGTGCCGCACCTACAGGTATTATCTTAAAGGTAGACCCAGGCTCATAAAGGTCTGTCAAACAGCGATTCCTGTGATTCTCTAAAGGTACATCATTGTATAGATTTGGATCAAAACTTGGTCCGTTAGCCATAGCCAAGATTTCACCAGTTCTTGGTTCACTGACAATAATTGAAACACTTACAGGAGAAAACTCCTCCATAATTCTAGTCACTTCCTGCTCAACGCGTTCCTGTACAACTCGGTCTATAGACAACTCCACGCTCAAGCCTTCACGTGCATCAAATTCAACCGAACGAAACTGTGGCATTTCTCTACGCCTTCCATCCCTTTCACTTTCTCTCCATCCGTCCTGACCTCGCAAATAATAGTCAGCCATCAGTTCTATACCCATACATGCTTTGCCTTCCTTGTTTACAAAGCCAAGGACATGTGAAGCAAAGTTTTGATTTGGATATAATCTTGAGTGTTTATAATTTCCATACACTCCATCTATTTCAAGTTTTTGAATTTTACGGTAGGTAGAATCATCAACCTCATCTTTCAATTTCACCCATCTGATAGGTTTCATTGCCGTTACACCATTTCCGGAGTGTATAAATTTTCGCCGAACTGACTCTTCAACTTTTTCTGAATCAAGATCCAACAGAGTTGCCAACTGCTTTAACTTGTTACTGTCCTTTTCTTTAAATGAATGTGGATCAACCCCAAGAACAACTACTGATCGTGTGGTTGCAAGAAGACTACCTTTACGATCGACGATATCCCCTCTTCTTGCTTCTTCATGAATAAAATTCTTACGGGCGTTGCTAGCGAGGTTTGTATACTTGTCGCTTTGCCAAACCTGTAGATGCAAAAGCCTTCCCCCAAGAGTACAAAAGGTTAAAAGAATCGCCAAAAATACAAAATAAAATCGATATGGGGAAATAAAGACGTTTTTCATTCTAACGCCTTACCGAAAACTTTCTTTGGGGAAGTTCATCTTTTCTTGCGAGACCTGATTGTCCATTGGAATACATTTCTCGTTCGGAGACATGAACCGTTCTCCTTGCCGATGGGATGGTTAATCTCCCCGTCACAAGTTGTGCAAGTACGGAAGGTCTCAACATTGTTGATTTCCTCCCCCTGAGTTCCCTAAGTTCTCGAGCTACCATCTCCCGTTGATCCTCAAGATTTCCACATTTTTTTGCGGTTGCGGATATCTCCATACGTAACCAAACGATGGAGATAGCACCGCTCCCGAACAGTGAAACTGCAAGTATTATAGACATCCACCACACCCGATTCATCAGTCTTACAGTTCCGGTTGTTTTAGTTTTGTTAAAAACCTCAACCGCGCAGATCTACTGCGCGGATTATTTTCGACCTCTTCCTTACCAGGGAAAATAGCTTTGGACCCATTAAGTTTTGCGCAAACAATTCTATCTTGCTGAGCCCTCCCATCATATTTGGATTCTGGGCGACCAGCCATTTTCCTCATAAATCTTTTAACAATTCGATCTTCCAAAGAGTGGAATGAAATTACTGCCAGAACGCCACCTTCCTTTAACGCTCTAAATGCTTTTGGTAAAGTAACCGCCAAAGCTTCAAGTTCGCCATTAATCGCAATCCGAATACCCTGAAAAGTCTTCGTTGCTGGGTGAATTCGCTGTCGAAAATTCCTCCCACCTACCGCATTACTTACCAATTCAGCAGCACTCATTGTTCGTGACAGAAGGCCTGTTCCTCTTGCCTGAATAATCGCTTCTACTACTCGCCTCCACCTTTTCTCTTCCCCGTATTCCCTTACCGCCCTGACTAGGCTTTCATAGGAGGCAGTCTCTAGAAATTCAGCCGCACTTTGACCCACCCTCGGGTCTAACCTCATGTCAATCGGGGCATCCAATCTGAAGGAAAAACCCTTAAGAGGTTCCATTAATTGGAAAGATGAAATTCCTAAATCCATGAGAATGCCATCAAATTCACCAGCCGAAGAAAACTGATCAAGATCACGGAATGAAGAATCGCAGAAATTAAACCGATCATCAAACTCAAGCACAAACGATTCCGAGCGATCCTTAGCATCCGGATCACAATCCATCGCTAATAGATTATTCTCACTACTGGCCTCTAAAATTGCCCGGGAATGCCCTCCCCCACCAAATGTTAAGTCAGCAAACGACCCACCGTGCCTAGGCTCAAGAGCAGCCAGGCATTCATCTAGCAGAACGGGAATATGCTTCACCGCTGTTGGAGAACATACAAATTCAACCGCACCACAATACATTTCTACCCCCCCCGAGATTGACGTTTATTAAAAAAGAAGCGCGAGGGAGGAGGTGGCACCCGGAGTCAAATCCCCTTCTTAGGACGACCACCCTAAAAGTCGTCCAAAACTTGCTACCAAGCATCATAACCCCAACTCCCTCATCGCATCGAAAATATTTCTCTGGTCCTCGGCTGGCCGCTTTTCGTAGCGCCCGACAGACCAAATAGCAAAAGCGGAGAAGTTTCCCACCAAGACTGCTTTGCCCTTGATACCTGCATGAGCCAACAACTTGTCGTTCAGATTGATTCGCCCTTGCTTGTCGCACCCAAATGAATGGGCTTTTGAAAATAATTCCATAAAGAGTGCCTGAGCTCTTACATCGCTGAGGCTTGCCTCTGCCACTTTTTCCTCCAACCGACTTACCATCTTGGGTGGATAAACAGTTATATAACCTCCGGGATTGGGTAGTGCCAGGTAGGTATTCTCGTCTCCCGATATCCTCCACTTTGACGGAATAGTAACCCTCCCCTTGCTGTCCAAAGCATGAGTAAACTCGCCTACAAAGAAGGTTGTCGTCTCTTTTTCCATTCGCTCTGTTTATTCGTGCATAAATTACCACTCCACACCACTTCTTGCCACTTTAACCCACTTGGGTCAAGTTTTTTTACAAAATTCTATGGAAATCTATAAATAAGTTATTCGGTAATTGAACGATTTGCCATGATCGGCACCCTGTAAACAGATGAGCAAAAAAATACGTGCAGATGAATTATTGGTCCTTTGCGGCTTGGTCGATAGTCGTACAAAAGCTCAAGCTTGTATTTTGGCAGGCCAGGTTCGGTATAAAGGCGAAAAAATTCACAAATCAAGTCAACTTTTGCCATCGAATGAAGTACTCACACTTGATACACCGATGCCCTATGTGGGTAGAGGTGGAATAAAGATGGAAAATTTTATTAAAGAATCAAAATGGTTGGTTCGTGACTTAGACATTTTGGACCTTGGGGCTTCCACTGGCGGATTTACAGACTGTCTTTTACAGATGGGAGCCAAATCATCAACCTGTGTAGATGTTGGCCGAGGCCAGTTACATTACAAATTGAGAAAAGACAATAGAGTTACCAACTTCGAAAAAATGAATTTAAGGTCCTTACAACTAAACGAGCTACCCCGCACATGTTATCCTTTAATTGTGATGGACTTGTCCTTTATATCGCTTCGTAAGGTACTAAGGGAAGCCTGGCAATTTCTTGAAACCAACGGTCGCATGGCCGCTTTGGTAAAGCCTCAGTTTGAATGCCACAAAAAAGAAGCGGATTTAGGACGTGGTGTGATAAAAGATAAAAACATACACCTCAGAGTCCTGGAAGAGATTAAACAATTTGCCGATCTAAACTTAAACGGGTCTCATTTACTCATCGAAACAACCTCAGAACCTAGAGGGAATGATGGTAATACTGAGTTTTTTATTGGTTGGGAGAGATTACCAGATCCCACCTAAGAAATTGAAAAGTGGGGAATTTTATTCCTCGAGGCTAGATGATACCAACTCCCTGAGAATTTGATCTCTTGAAAGCATACCTCTAGATAGTTCCAAATTCCTTTGCATGGCGACTGCTTCATCTGCTTCTGTAGCCTTCCCTCTTAGCGAATAGATGTCACGAAGCTTGCCAAAGATGACTTCATTCTCATTCCTTTCAACCTCAGCCCACTTACCATCAACTGGCAGGGCACCAGCCCCTTCAAGAAAAGAAATTACTGTTGATCGCTCTTGGTTCAATTCTTCGATGCCAGAGTTTAGGCTTTTAATTTGACGATCAAGGCTGGCCTTTTTAGCCGATTCCTCTTCCTTCAATTCTGCTTTATCCTGTTCAAGCTTTTGAACCTTAGAACGAGAATTTCTCTGCTTTGCATCAAAGTATGCCTGAGCGGTACCTGAATTCTTTTTACTGAACTGATGAATTTTCAAATCTTTATTATCTGCCTTATCAGACTCAATTAGACGCTTTTTGATGCTTTCAATTTTCTTGGCAAAAGCATCAGCTTTCAAGTGCCTTAAATATTCCCGGCAGAGAGTTGAAAAGGGTAAATTCTTGAACGCAGCAGGACGACGATCCGTTTTTCTGTCCAAAAGAAAAACAACCTGCCCGTTTCGGGATTTTCGTACAGAACGGGTAAAAAAGCGTACTTCATCTAATGATGAAACTTCCTCCAAGGGTTCTCGATTAGTTCTTTGCTCACTTGCTCTTCTCTCCAACCCAAGAACCATGGACTGAACTCCCATTTCAGAATCAGAAAACGAAACCTTCCTTTGCTTTGCTTCACTAGAGCTCAAGAATCGCTCAAGTTCATCGGAATTTCTCAAAGCGGAGAAGTCAGGAAACTTTCGTTTTATTTGGTCGGCAAAGGTGTTTAAGTTATCGAGGAAATCAAGAGCTGACTCCTGTGCTAATCGACTAGCCTCCCTCTTGGCATCATTGGTATCTTGTGCAGCTACTTTTTCACGAACCTGCTCAGCAACATCCTCAAATTTAACATCTTGAGGAACACTTTTATTACCATCTCCTTTGACTGAGGAATCCTCCCCAGAGAGGAAATCCAAACGATTTCGTTCAAAGTAGGAACGAAGCCTTGCTTCATCAGCAGGCGTTGGAGGGGTTAGAAAGCTTTGATTTTCAAAGACCATCGCAGTGGCAAAGGTACGAGGTTCTTCAGCAAAAACATCCAACTCCCGATTATCCTCGAAATAGGCTAGCAATTTATCCGAAAGTATTTCCCTAAACTCCATGGACTTGGCATCGCTCTTAATTAAGGGCGAAGATTTACCAAGCGTACCATTTTCGAGTTCCAAAGAGATCATATTTCCCTTTTTTTCGACTGCCAGAATCCCCAGGTCCTTTTGATTAAGAGCATTAATTAAAGCTAAAGCACTTTTATTAATAGTCTTTCCAAGCACAACCTTAACGGTTGAACCGTTAGTATCGGCTGCAGATTTACTGAATACAAAGTTGTACTTTTTCGTTCCGTAAGAAACGGATAAGGAATCACCAGCACTGGGTAGCTTAGCAAGTTTAACTTGACCGAAAGATAGGTTTTTAAGTGGCAGAGCGGTTGCTGAAAGAACAGCAACATCCCCATCCCATGCAAATGCGTTTTCGTGACTGAGGGCATTAATTTCGCCCGCCAATGCAAATCCACGAGTTTGGTAAATCCGATCAATTTGGTTGTCTCTAAAAGCGGCATAAAGAACGGACTCCAGTTCATTTGCAGACATTCCAAATCTTGACCCAACCATCGAAAAAACTGAGGACCGGTTTGCTTCTGACTGCAAAGAAGGATCCAATCGGCTGAGAAAGTTAAGGAATTCCGCATTAACTGCAGGATGATTCACCTGAGGGGACAAGAAGTCCCACTCATCGGCCTGAAAACCTAAGGCAACACGCGACTCAATGGCTGCATCCAAAAAATCGCCATCATAAGATCCAGACCGGGCAATTTCGCGAGCTTGAAAATCGGGAGCAAAATTTGGCCATGCCTGCATATATTCAAACATCCTTTGCATGGCATCACGATCAACCTCCTCAGGATTTGCCCGAAAAGCTGCTTGGATTTGTTGCTGCAGTCCCTCCATGTAAGCAGTGCCTGCCTTGGAAATATCTTCGCGCCCAGGGCTGGACATTACCCCCATGGCACCTGCTGCACGGGTGGTCACGCTAAGAAAACGTCTCTGATCCGGATCGTTCCAATTATATCCGAAAAACTCTTTCTTTTCTCGCCCGCCGTCAGACATCAGGTCAAAAACCGAGGATCCTTGGGACAGGTACAAAACAAAAGATACCACTACTAACAAGAGCAGAAGTATAAATACAAATTTACCTTTTTTGGAAATAAAGTGCTGAAGGGCTGTAATCATAAGATCGTCAATTCAAACCAATTGTTAAAAGATCCATGATGAAGACAGCACGCCTAACGTCAAATCTTTGCAATTTGATCGATCAATAATTTTACTTGGCAACCAAGACCGGACGATCAGAAAAAATTAATGAACTCATCCAACTTTGCCTCTTCGATCCATCTTCCTTAACAAAGGGGCGCATAACCACCATCTTTTCTAGAACCAAAGCTTTTTCAGTCTCTTCAGAGCAGCGTAAAAAATACTTGTAGCTTTCCTCGGGTATATTTTCTTCCTCTTCCAGAACAATCTTGGGTAACTTGATGGTCACAGTAACCCGGTCACTCACGCGGCTCCATTCACCTGTCATCATTTGGGGAAGACCTGCACCTGCAACCCTGGCCCCACCCTTATCACCAAATGTAATCTCAATCGGGAAAGATGCCTTGCGCGACTTTCCTAAGTTTCGCATTAATAGAAGCGAAGAACCGTCGTCATTCCTTAAACCCTTTATGGACTGAAAGGCATAGCGAACACCCCGCTTAATTAAAAAGAATTCTCCTGGTTTTTTGTCGTCATCTAAACGAATAATTCTTTCACCATCTCCCACCTCCCATGTGCCTAGTCGGCTAACCGGTTTCATTTGCGGATGGGCGAAACGAATTTCCGCAGACAACTTGCTTGGGGATTGTGATAAGAGCAGCTCGACCCGGCACTCTTTACCATCGGTGATTAAATTCCCCTCAAAAACTTCATAGACCCAGTCTTTAACCTCTCCCACATAGGAACCCTCGGGGTCTTCATGCAGACAAGAAGAAAGCAAAAACAACACCCCATACAGGAGGAAGTTTTTTACCCAGCGCATACTAAATTCAAACATCAGGATCGAATCTTGAAAAAAGGTTTAAGGAAACTCAATCCTTTCCCGCTGGATCCTTGGGTATAGAAACCAAAATTCGATGATACATAGAACAAGCCAACAAAAACCCAACCCCAAGGAAAAGTGACCAACTCGGCCCTGCTTTGTCTGTTTGAGTAAAGACTAGTTCCGCCTTTTTTATTTCCCCCGCACTCCGGCGCATCCTCACCTCTGGGAACAACCGGAGAGGTTCCTGCCCTTGTTGCCCAGGCAGAAATACATCTTCATCATACACTCGTTTAACAAAAAGTAATTCCCTCTTACTTCGATCAAAAAACAGATGATCAGACCAAGCATAATAATCATCGGGACGAGTGGCTCCTTTGCCAATGTACTGCCAAAGTTTTTTCCCGGACTCGTCCTCGTCCACTTTTTTAAATTTTCGAAAATTCAAGCGAAAGTTTCCATCCACTTTTTCCCATTCTCCCGCGACATCTTGTCCGCCCTCTCCATTATCATCATAAACGGCGGGCAAAATCCCCCATGCCTTACCTGACCATATTCCAAAACCAAGTTGATACCGGTCCGATGCACCCTCCATTGAATACTCAACCCAGGGAGATGGGTTTAAATATAAATATATTTTAGAAAATAAAAAAATAAGCAGACACAAAGAACCAGCCAATCCAGTCATATTTCTTCGAAAAGTGGACGACTTCACCTTTTGTTCTCTCTCCCATTCCCATTCCCGCTGCTTTTTAACCTCCTCGTTTGTTAGGCTGTTCACACCATTCTTTTTTTCCGAAACCATTCCGTAAACCGACAAATCTTCGACTCCTGGAATAGCCTCCATCGATTGAGCAACTGTAAAAAAACCGCGATTTACCGCTTTCCCTGCCCAGACTTGCCAAGCTAACCATTCATCGCTGGGTTTCTCACTTTTTTGGATAATCGATTGAGCGAGGCTTCCCATTGCTACGAGATCCCAACTCTCTTCCGGTATTTCCAAAAGGTTGGTGTCCGGCGGGCGGTAAGCCTGGCTTTCATTAAGAGAGTCTTGGTATTGCAAGCTTTGAGAAGAAAAGGCAGTTACATTTTTAATATCGTCCCCAAGCGGTTGGAAGCAGCACAGTTTAGCCAGGGCAAATTCAGATATCCAGGCAACGAAATCCCCGTCCTCTTTTTCCTTCAATAAAATATTACTAGGTTTTAAATTACCATGAATAACTCCCGATGCGTGTGCCCGGTTTAACCCGCAATGCATGTCAATTATGATCGACTTTAATTCTTCTGGGCCAATACGATTAGAATCGTGAGCAAGCCAATCTGCTAGGGACCGTAAAGCAACCTCCTCAAATTCTTTGTCTTCGGATTGGCTAGGTGTGGGTACTTGAACGATCTTCCCATCAAACCAAGCAAAGGATATCCAGTGCTTCCACTTGAGAGTGCCACTTGCAAGCATCGGCCAAACCCCGCGCCCTTCAATCTGTTGAATAGCTCGACATTCTTGAGAAAAGTAGTCGGTAAATCCTTCTTTTTCAGAAAGTTCGCGATGAAATAACTTCAGGTACTTTAACTGTCCTTTCTCTTCCCCAGAACTTGCTTCCCCTGAGTAACTTTGGCCACAAAATCCTTCCCTAATCCACTTTTGGACATTATACGGACCAATTCGTGTGCCTGCAGATAGCATCCTAACCGATTCCTTGAAGTTTAATCATCCCCATTTCAATTTGTTTCGCAAGACCTTGAAATGCGAATGATCAACCGTTTCCATCAAAGGAAAAGTCTTTGAAGAAACAAAGATTTCCAACGGGAAGTGGGGAGATGGAGAAAAAGCCTCACCACCATCTGCCGAGACATGAGGAAGCGTGTTGTTTTCACCACCCTCTATCCTGAGGTTTATTCCGGAAGGAAACACGAGGGGGCGACTAGTCAGGCTATGTGCGGAGATCGGGGTCATCAGCATGACCTCTGCCTCCGGATGAGCAATTGGTCCACCCGCAGCGAGGTTGTAAGCAGTCGATCCGGTCGGCGTACTAAAAACGATCCCATCCGATGCATAGTCCGCCACCCTTTCGCTCCCACAAAAAACTGAAAACCTTCCAAGACGGCCGGCTATACCACTTTTGATCACAAAATCGTTTAGGGCCAACTTCTCGCTCCCTCCGGCTTCACGACAAGCCAGCAGACTCCTTCGGCGCACATGGAAATCTCCCTGAAGCAAAGGGAGTAAACATTTTTTAAGATCATCAGGGGGTAAGGTCGCTAAAAAACCAAGCTTACCCAAGCCGACTCCCGCCACGGGGACCTCATGGACAATGGCCTCTTCCAAAATATTTAGCAATGTACCATCTCCCCCAACTGAAAAACAGGCATCCATCCCTTTGAGAAATCCAGCCGGACATGGAAACTCCTCAGTCAGCCGAACCTCAACTCCCTGATTCTTGCAAATTTCTGCCAAAATCCGGGCTACTTCACCCGTGCCAGACTTGGTCAGGTTGGAAACTATGGCAACGCTGCGTAATGGATTCATCTTAAAAAACTATTCTTTTAAGCTAAGTCGATCCATGGAAGCGGTCAAGTGCCCGCCACCCATGGTAAATCTTCAGACGATATATGATCGTTGGGTTTTATAATGAAGTGAGATTGCTGGGGAAACCTTTTCCTAAACCACTTTCGCTGCTTCGAAACTAGTTGGCGGGTAGACCTAGTGATCGACCTAGACAAGTTTTCAACCTCACCACCATTTTTTAAAAACTCAATTACTTCCCTATATCCTACCGAGGAAGCAAGACTGACATGATTGTCAATCCCCTGCTCAATCGCACGCTCAGTCTCTTCAATCATACCTGCCTCAAGCATTCGTTGTGTCCGCTGTTCAATGCGTGCAAGGAGGTCATCATTTTCACGGTCTAACCAAACCAGTTTTTTTTGAAATGTTTGATAAGGCAGCGGCATCTTGGCGAATTCATCTTTTAAATCATTCAAGGAAAGGCCTGTCTGCATACATCTTTCCAATGCTCGCAATACCCGTAGAGGATTTTTCGCATCCAAACCGGCAAGACCATCCGGGTTTAACTCATTTAACTTTTTAAGAATCTTGGAAAGGCCACCCGTTTCAAAAAGTTTTTCTGCCTCATGTCTAACCTGCTGCTCAACTTCAACACCGTCTGATATGGGACGCAAAAATCCATCAAGAAAAAATCCACTTCCTCCCACTAAAAGAACTTTTTTTCCACGGTTAAGAATTTCCTCTACTTTTCTACGGGCATATGCATGAAATTGGCGGACATCATAGGTTTCGCTAAGGTCGGCAAGATCAAGCCCATGATGAACGATCTGTTTTTGCTCTTCTATAGATGGCTTGGCCGAACCGAGATTAAGGCCGCGATAGAAAGATACAGAGTCGCAGGAAATAATTTCTGCACCATTTTTTTCGGCCCATTCGATTGACAAACCGGTCTTACCTGCGGCAGTTACTCCTCCTAATAACCAAAGTTCCCGGACTGTAGCACCCATGGAACTCAAGTTTACAAAGCAGCCTTTATGCAGCGGTTAGACCGCCCACCAAAGCCCGAGCCTTTTGTTCAATTGCGGCGAGCATCTTGGGAGTACTCTCCAAATTTTGGGGAATGCAATTTACCAATGCACTACCCACAACGACTCCATCAGCAACCTTGGCAACCTCAACAACTTGCTGAGCCGAAGAAATTCCAAAACCCACAACCAAAGGAAGATCAGTGTGCTCGCGAATGGCCGCGACCCGCTCGTCTAAATCACCGGCTAAATCATCTCGCTCTCCGGTCACCCCCTCCCGGGAGACATAGTATAAAAACCCAGAAGCTCGTTTAGCAATCTTAGCAATACGCTCTTTGGGGGTAGTCGGGGCAATGATGAAAATATTGGCCAACTCACTTTCTTTGCATGCATCGAGCAATTCATCTGCCTCTTCAGGTGGCAAGTCTAGAGTTAGCAGACCATCCACTCCTGCTTCTTTTGATTTTCGAGCATAATTTTCAATTCCCTGCGAAAAAATCAAATTATAATAAGTGTAAAAAACAATGGGTATCTCGGAGAAGGTCCTAATTTCACGAACCAAACGAAAAACATCTTCCTGAGTACACCCAGCCTCCAAAGCCCGTTGAGCGGCCAATTGATTGGTCAAGCCATCCGCAAGCGGATCGGAAAAAGGAACACCAAGTTCCAAAATGTCTACGCCCTCCTTAATCAAAGACCTGCAGACCTCCAAAGAACGATCAAAGTCAGGATCACAAGCGCAGACATATGCCACAAAGGCCGAACGACCTTCGGCCTTGCAATCAGAAAAAAGTTTCGCGATTCGGTCAGAATTCATCATATAAGAAATTGCCTTGAATCATTCCTCATCCAACCCGAACTGGCAACGGTAAACAGGACAGTATTGCCCATGATATTTTTCTACCGTCTCGCCTTTCCTTTTCTGGCTCTCCTTGCGTCGCCTTACTTTATATACCGAATGCTCAGGCGAGGTGGATACAGCTACAAAATCTCCTATCGCCTTGGCCTATTTCCTACACTTCCCCCCAAAAAAGCAGACTGTAAGCGCATCTGGATACAAGCGGTCAGCGTTGGCGAACTCTCCTCGCTTTCTAAAATAATTGACCAACTCCAAAAGAACACAAGCATCGAAATTGTGCTCACGGGGACAACCAGTACCGGTTTACTTATGGCTTCCCAACGCTATAAAGACTCGCTACTTGCCCAAGGCCCCTTTCCTCTCGATTGGTGGCCAGTTAGCCGATTGGCCTGGGCGAAAATCAAACCCGACTTAATTCTTACTGTAGACAGCGAATTGTGGCCTGAACACTTTCATCAGGCTAGTCTTCGAGGCATTCCTGCCCTGGTCATTAACGCTCGACTTTCCGATCGTACATTTAACCGACTGCACTCATCCCCGATAGCCCGAAGCTTGCTCTTACCCAAAGGACTTGAAATCCTTACCACCTCAGAAAGACAGCGTTCAAGATGGATAGAGATTGGCATTCCGCACGACCGTGTTGAAGTTGTTGGAAACCTCAAGGTGGACGCCGTTACCTCGCCCCAACTTGACCAGTCTGACTCAGTAAAATTAAAAACTGAATTTGGATTCAGTGAAGATTCCTTTGTACTTACTGGTATATCTACCTGGCAGGGAGAGGAAGAAATGCTCGTTGATACCCTCTTGGAATTAAGGGACCTAAAGTTTGATGCCCGACTCCTCTTAGTACCCAGGCATGCGGAAAGAAGAAGGCAGATCACATCGATGCTCCAAGAAAAGAACATCCCTTACCACCAACGTACGCAAAAAAAACAAGCCCCTACCGGCACTTTAGTATACTTAGCAGATACTACCGGCGAACTTAGTAAACTCATCGAATGTGCAGACCTTGCCTTTGGAGGAAAAACTCTGACACCCAACCGGGGCGGACAAAACCCAATCGAACCCATTGCACTTGGAATCCCTTTGGTTTTGGGTCCAAACTTTCAAAATTTTCAACAAACTTGCGGAGACCTACTTATTCACGAAGCCATTCAAACCACCGAATCTAAAGAATCCGCCCAAAAAGAACTACTTTCTCTGGCTCAAAATTCGCAGCGCAGAAATGAACTTCGACAAAATGCACTCTCCTGGTTCGAGTCCCAGGGATCGCCCTCTGATCGAACCCTTGAAAAACTTTTTCAACTTTTATAAACCGACCCTCCCCAAGCCTTCCTTGCTTAACCTAATTGACTTAAGTAAGACAGTGGTTAATGATATTGAGACTCAGTCTCAATATGAAACCTGTTTGTTGAATGAACCGAAAAAAAATCAGTATCCCTCCAATTAGTGCATGCTTGGCCATACTTTTTGCCCAAGCAACTATCTCATGTACTTCCCCTGTGGAAGAAGAAATTCTTCCCCAGTCAGATGTACCCAGCAAACTATCTCTCAAGAAAGTTGTTATCGCCCTAAAAGCGAACAAGAACCCGGAAAAGATGCTGGCTGAAAAAGAATTTCTCGAAGCTTACCTTTCCAAAAAACTTTCCCGGGAAGTCGAAGTTCTTATCCCCACCGATTCTTCCGTAGTGAAACCTCGACCAGCAAACTGCATCCGTGTTGCTGATTCATTTAAAGAACGGTTTACCCAACTACCAAAGCATTTGGCTAAGTTTGAAAAACAAAAACTATCAATCTATTGAAGAATTGAAGGGTAAGCCCGTTGCCTTTGCCAGTCGATCAAGCACCTCGGGGTACCTCATTCCAGTTTGGGATATGGCCAAACGCAAATTGGTAGGCCCTAAGCAAGCTCTGACCGATTTCTTTTCATTAGTTATTTATGGAACTGGCTATGTATCGGCGGTTGAAAAAGTCCTCAGTGGAGAAGTGGAAGCCGCTGCTGTTAGCGATTATGTTTTCACCGGGGATAACAAGTACTTGACCGACGCCCAAAAAGCTCGTTTACGCATCGTCCAAAAACAAGGCCCGGTACCTTCACACACCCTCTGCGTGCGGACATCCTTATCGCAATCTGACACTGCAATTCTTCGGGATGCCCTACTCTCAATGAATCAGGAAAACCCGACCCTACGCGACCAGGTATTTAACGGGGAACTAACCGAAGTAGATGAAACCGAACACCTTCGAGTGACGCGCGAGGCCATCGAAACCCAAAAAATCCTCAAGCCCTGACCGGGCAATTCCCCCCCCGGTCGAGAATTGATGAATTCCTCCCTATTGGAAACTCAAGGCCTTGGTCTTTGTATTTCGCAACGCTGGCTTTTTCGTAACCTTGATATTTCCATACCACCCCAATCTTTTGTGGGGGTGACTGGTCCATCAGGCGTTGGTAAAACCAGCCTGCTTCGCTTGCTTGCCAGAGATTTGCAGGCAGACGAAGGCAAAGTATGTTCGCACCTACAAAGCGGACAAAATACTGCAATGATCTTTCAAGACCTCCAACTGGCAGATGGTGCCAGTGCCCTCAACAATGCTCTGGGAGGATGCCTTGGCAGGCACAGCGGAATTTCCACCTTTTTTAATTTTCCCACCCCCGAAAAAGAAGCCGCCAACAATTGGTTGGAAAAATTTGGACTGGCCGGAAAATCTCGTCAATGGGCATCGACTCTCTCACGAGGAGAACGTCAACGACTCGCCATTTGCCGTACCTTATTGTCCAACCCCCGCCTGTTACTTGCGGACGAACCAGTAGCCAGCCTCGATAGTGAATGGGCTGGTAAAACACTGCAAATCCTCAAGGATTCACAAACGCAAAAAGGGGGCAGCCTGGTCTGCTCTCTCCACGACGAAGACCAAGTCCAACGCTTTGCCGACTTCGTCCTTCGTCTACACCCATCAGACCCGACATCATGGAGCTGGGAAACCCTCACAAAGCGGACAGAATCATGAAGCCTGACCTTCCATGGCATAGCCGGTTTGATCTTTTAGGCGTAACTTTTTTACTCTTTTTGGCAGCGGCCCTAGGCGCGCTGCCAGCCATCGAGGGCTCGGGTCGGGATTTGGATTACCTCGGAAATCTTTCTCGCTTTGCCGCCCAATTTTTCCCACCCGACTGGTCTATTCTCGACCGAACTCTTGCTGGCTTGCTCGAGACTGTGCAAATCGCCTTGGTCTCCACTCTTTTGGCCATCTTTCTATCCTTTATTATTTCACTTGGAGCATCTCGTAATGTTTCACCAGCCTGGTTACTCTGGCCTACCCGTATGCTCCTCAATATGATCCGCACCATCCCCAGTTTGCTCTGGGCACTGCTTGCGGTGGTCATTGTGGGTTCAAACTCCCTCGCAGGAGTTATCGCTCTTACGCTTTACAGCGTTGGATACCTTGCCAAATTTTTTAGCGAAACCTTTGAATCTGCTGATCTCAGTGCTCAAAAAGCACTGCAATCTCTTGGGGCCGGTAGACTACAAGCTTTCCAGTACGGATTGTGGCCCAACGCACGCCCCATTATTTGGAGTCATTGCTTATGGATGCTGGAATACAATGTTCGATCGGCCAGTATTATTGGATATGTGGGAGCAGGTGGTATCGGTTTGCATCTTAAACTCTACGCAGAATCGGCAGATAGTTGGAACAAGTTTTCCCTCGTTCTGCTCTGTATCCTTGTAATCGTTACTCTGCTCGACTTTGCTGGTGAAAAAATCCGCAAATCGATAAGGGACAAACTCGAAGGTACAGAATCTTAAATTCTTCTTCCTTCCGCTTGATAGAAAGGTTGATACTTACTCAAGGTTTGAATCCTTGTAATCGGCTATAAAATCTTCCAACACCTCTTCGACTACATCCAAAACATAGGACTTGTCCC